>CAJZGX010000105.1:0-4159 GCA_916048235.1 uncultured Atopobium sp. | reverse complement strand
CCAAACTAACAACTCTCCATTTTTTATAAAATCACAGGTAAAACGTATAGCGAGAAACCCTATGCAGTAGAACCACGCTTAATCAAAGAAATGGCCATCTTAAGCACACGCTCGCCATTCAAGTTGCCGTAATCCGCTGACTCAATAACGCCAACAGGAATTTTTGCTCCGTATTTTGCGTTTACATCGTCAAAGCTAAAACGGACCTGGGGTCCCAGTAAAATGCAATCGGGAGTGTCGTGCTCTACCTGGAAATCAATTGCGGTAGATGAAAAGGCCTCGACCTTTACTTGAATTCCATGGGCATCAGCAACCTCTTGCATCTTGTTTGCAAGCATACTTGTGGACATACCTGCACTACAAAACAAATCAATCTTTTTCATACCTACTTCCTTTCACTCTTCACTGCTCGTAGTTACTTGCTTACAAAGCTCAACAATTTGCACTGCCAAATCGTGTGTGGTAAGAGCACACATCAAATGATCTTGTCCGTGGACCATCAGCAAAGATAGTGGTTTGTTATCCTGTCCAATAATTTCCTGCTGAATCCGTTCCATCTGAAACTCATGCGCTCGATTTAACGATTCTGAACTCTGTTTCAACAGCTCATCTGCCTGGTCAAACTTTCCTAAACGAGCGCACTTGATTGCTTGTATTGCATAGCTTTTTGCATCCCCACCATGCACAACCAAGTTGGTGACAATAGCCTCTACCTCTCTTTCATCCATTTCTATCCCCTCTTTCTCAAACCATCACCTAACGATGTAATCTGACCAACAAAAGTTGAAAAACTTTGATGCTTTACCAGTGAACAAATTGCCTCTTTATCCATAAGAAGGGACGCCATGTTCTTGTTAAATAAACGGGTCTTCTCGTCTTCTGAACAAGAAACTGAAATCAAAAACACAGCAGCTACGTCATGACCGTCCCAGTCAATTGGATTATCTAATAAACCAACTGCTACACAAGTACGTTCAGATACCGGGCGCGAAGGATGAGGAAGTGCAACCAAGTTTCCAAAGGCAGTCATTGCTAAAGTTTCGCGGTCAAAAACCAGAGCTCTGAACTCATCTTCAGAAACAGAGATGTTTGATTTCTCACTATTGCATAATTGACTGACCAAAAAGTTAAGTACTTCTTCCTTACTTCTGTACGCAAGATGTGAGAAGAAAAGATGCTCGCTAAAGTGTTTAGCAAACTCCTCTTGTTCATCTCGACGAAGCAAGTCTTTAACTAACAAGTCTTTATTAATGTCATCGAGCAAGAACCCCGAATAACACACAGGAACTGGCAAAGGAGATTCAATCTCAACAGTAGAGAACACATAGTCAATATGCGAAAAATCAATCTGAGAAATCTGGCTTAAGTTACACGTAGTAATTGACCCGATATAAGGTCCAAATTCCTCTTTGATACGAATTCCCAAAATCTTTGAAGTACCTAGACCTGTCGCGCATACACAAAGTACATTCTTTTTTGGCAGTTCAGTGCGCTTACGCTCCAAAGCTAATGCAAATGCCAGGGCCAGATAAGCTACTTCATGCTCACTTAGAGTTGCCGTGTACTCTTTGGCCAAGATTGTTGACGACTCCATAGCCATCAAGTATGCCAAAGGCATTCGATACTGGATGTCAGTAAGCAGTGGATTTTCTATCTGCAGGTTATAGTGCAATCGAACGGAAAGTGGCACAATGTGTCTGGCTAAACTCATATGTAGTTCAAGATCATTCCTAAAATCAAATCTGAAGCTACTCCACACTAAATCAATCATCTGACGCGTAACCGCAAATACGTCATCGGTAATTACTAGATTTGGAGACTCAGAGATATCTTTAAACATCTTCTTAGATGCCAAATGAATTGCAATATAGGCAACTTCTGTCTGAGGAAACTCAACATCAAACTCAGCCGACAGGCAATTTACCAGCTCTTGTGCCACGCTATATTCATACGAGCACTGAATTCTCTTAAGCGAGTCTTCCTGTCCTGCAATATAGCGCTGCTGCTTAATGCGATTAATTGCAACCACAATATGAATGACAAGATTTCTAATTGCAAAATCATTCAAGCTGACATCATGATGTTCAACACACTCAGCTACCAGCTTTGTTACATCAGCAATAAGTTCATTATTTTCTACTGTGGCGTGACAACTGCCCGAATATTCTTCGTTTGTTACCATACTTGCCAGGCAGAGTCGCTTATTAAATTCAGTGCCTCCAATCTGAATTCCATAATGCGATTTTCGCATTATGTGCAGGTCAAATCTGGCGAGAAACTCTTCAGCTTGTTTTAAATCAGCCGAGATAGTCTTACGAGAGACATAAAGAATCTCTGATAACTCGTCTACCGTAACCCAATCGCTTCGATTAAGCAGATCGTCCAATATATATGCCACGCGTTCATTAGAAGTCTGAGGTAGCTGATCTTCTTTATTAAGCCAACAATCCAAGAGCTCAGGATTAAGAACCTCGAGATGATAGCCCTGACCTTTTATTGTTGTAATTTCAGCAATACCTGAGAGCAATTCTTTTGCACGCTTGATATATGCACGCACCGTGCGCTCAGAGACGCATAAGGACTCAGACAGCGTTGATGTAGAAACATCTTCCTGTTTTGCCAAGCACGTTATGAGACGAACAAGTTTGTCATCCATGACGCACCCTCCTTATAGAAAATTATAAAAAGGGGCCCTGACGTTTCCATTTCCAATTCCGCCAACGGTAAAAGGAAATCAACTTCACATAACATTATTTAAATTTGTTATTAAAAAACCTGGCGAGAAGATCGCTCCTCTCGCCAGGCGACTAACCTGTCAGTTCTTTGCAGTTGCAGCCACAACCACTACTTCTTTGTCAGTCTTGCAATGAGCTGATCAACCTCGGCATCAGTCATTCCAGCGTCGGTCAGATACTTACGAGCACCAGCCGCGTAATCTAAACCGTCAAGCGAGCCACCCAGAGGCTGCCCACCAACACAAAGAGCAATGTCATTGAATTTAACCTCTACAACAGCATCGTAGCGAGCTTTGTCGTTCTTCTCGCTAATACCGTAATAATTGTCATAAGTGGCCATATAGTCATCGCGCATTTCCTCATACGATGCACCACAAAGACCTTCAAGCAAAGCGCAAGTAAAGCCCGTGCGATCCTTGCCTTCCGTGCAGTGAGTAAGATACGGTCCCTCATGCTTAATCATCTCGCGCAAGCCTGCAACCAGACGCTCAGCATACTTTTTACTACGATAATTTGCATTCAAGTCCAAAGCAGTAACGTTTCCGGCCTCATATAGTCCCTTATGCCAAGAAACATCGTAATCGGCTTTCTGGTAATAACCCTCAATCTCTTCATTGCTATCAGCAAGATCCAAAATGTATTGAACGCCACATTTTTGAGCAAGCTCAGCAGCGTAAGGTGCACGATTGTTCTGGTTATCAATAGGTGATGCCGAACGATACATCACATTCTCTGCCATGTTTCCGCCCCTCATAGCACGGAAGTTAGCAAAGACCTCGTCACTTGCATAGTCGGAACGATTTTTAGTGTATGTTGCGCCAAGAGCCTTTTGAACTGTTGCGTATTTTTGCTTCTCGTGCAGAGTTACGGTACCGGTATCGCCCTCTTTAAGACCGGCGGTTTCCCACAGAGGGTCTCCGTTGTTCACGCATACGTCAATATGAGGATATCCGGGATACCCGCTAATCAAAGCCTCACCAGTCTTAGTATAGTAGCCGTTATAGTACGGAATATCGGTAAGCTTGTAGCCGTTGCTAAACGTAACATCCACGCTATCGCCAAACTCAAAGCCCATCTTATTAAAGTCCTCGATGGTAATATCCAGATAAACACCACCAAACTTGGTCTCATGCGTAGCAGCAAGCGCCCCTGTTGTAAGTTCTTTCTGCTGCGTTTGCTCCGCGGGCTTGTTCTCTTGCTGAGAAGGTGCAACGTTGCACCCTACCAACATAAACGAGAGCACCAGAGCCATGAACATACTCAAAACCGCAGTAAACCGCTTCTGTAACTTTTGCATTTCTCGCCTCTTTTCTCTTGTTTCTGCATGTCAAAAGCACAGTGCTTTAACTATATGTCTGGCGAGAAACCCCACCTGTTAAAACGGGTAGGGTTTACATGAACGGTTAAGTTTTATCGGTGTGTGG
>CAJZGX010000104.1:0-4176 GCA_916048235.1 uncultured Atopobium sp. | reverse complement strand
CGACAGATTATCCGACATAGGTGTGCTAGAAGAGTTAACCAGATTTCACATCCAACAGAATATCCGTCTCTACGGTGCTTATACGTTTTTTAGCTGTCGCAGGCTGCTGGTTTGGCGGTAAAAAACAAGAGGACCGATCTTCTCGGCCCTCTTGCTGGGTGATTTATGCGATTGTGACATGCGGTTCGCTGTGAGCTGCGTGCATTGTGCAGCAACGCAATGTGAGCATCAGCGACTACAGAGACTCCAGGAAGCGATGCTGTGCGGCTCGTCCTTCTTCGTCCCACTTGAATACACCGGCGTCTTCAAGTACGTGCGAGAAGACAATGCCAACCTCGTCGTAGATATACTTCTTGAGCTGCTCGGACGAGAGGGAAGCGACATCCTTGCTAGAGCCGTCACCCTGTTCAAGCAACTTAGCGTAAATCTGGCGCGCCCAGTCGGCGTGGGAGATGGTAGTAGAGTCCGTGGTCAGCTGACCGTAGACGGCATTGGCTTTCTTGTCATTTGCCAGACACTGTTCCATAACTGACTGAACCTTGTTGAGCTCTGGCACAAGGCGAGGGGGAAGTACGGCAAGGCCCATAACCTCGATGAGGCCGATATTCTCTTTCTTGATGTGATGATATTCGGCATGAGGATGGAAGATGCCAAGCGGATGCTTTTCGCTGGTAATGTTGCAGCGCAATGCAAGGAAGACCTCGTAGATGCCATCTTCCAGCTTGCGAACAACAGGAGTAACCGTGTTGTGAGGCTCGCCATCAGTTTGCGCGAAAACAGAGACGGACTCGTCGGTATAGGTGCGCCATGCAGTGATAATAAACTCCGCAGCCTTGAGTGCTTCTTCTCGACTGGTGGAGGAGAGGCGGAGAACAGAGAGCGGCCACTTAAGAATTGCGCCCGCTACCTCGGGGAACTGCTTGAGTTCAAACTCTTCCGCAACTTCCGCGCGCATCATAGGGAACTCGTAACGTCCGCCCTGGTAGTGATCGTGCGAGAGGATCGATCCACCCACAATAGGCAGGTCGGCATTAGAGCCAATAAAGTAGTGGGGGAATCTGTCCACAAAGTCAAAGAGATTGACAAGCGCCTCGTGATCAATGTGCATAGGAATGTGATCCGAGTTCATAGCAATGCAGTGCTCGTTAAAGTACGCGTATGGACTGTACTGGAATCCCCAACCATGCTGATTGAGCTCAATGGGGATGATGCGAAGGTTCTGCCTGGCAGGATGAGCACCTGCGCCAGACGAAGCGCCGCGTCCGGAGTAGCCCTCGTTATCCAGGCAGAGCTGGCACGCGGGGTACTTCTCGCCAGAAGTGTTTTGAGCTGTTTTAGCTGCTGCAATCTCACGAGGATCTTTTTCTGGCTTGGAGAGGTTGATGGTAATCTCAAGGTCTCCCCAGGTAGTTGGCGTAGTCCAGGTAATGTTTCTGGCAATGGCGCTTCTTCTGACGTAGCCAGCATCACAGCAGAGTGTGTAGAACCAGTCAGTTGCAGCACGAGGTCCCTCAGAAGCGTACAACTCGTTGAAATGGCGTGCGACCTCGGAAGGCTTTGGCAACAGAAGGCCCATAACACGCATGGCAAAAGAGTCCTCGCCACTCTGGGTGTTCTCGACAAGTCCATGAGAAACAGCTAGTCGAGCAAGCTCGGCCAGCGTCTGATCAAGATTAAACGCCGCCAGGTCAATCTTCTCCCAAGACTTAACAGGAGCAGGACCCTCATACGAGAGCATATCCAGCAGAGCGTTATAGCACCAGGTCAGATCCTCAGTTTGAATAAGTCCGCGCTCGCATGCATACGCAACAAGCTGCTGAATGCACAGCGCGCTCTCGTTATCTGCTACAGCCATTGTGCACAAGCTCCCTGGTCAGAGATGGCGTAGTGGCGGCAAGCACCTTCGCCAAACCACTGGTTCATTTGTGCGATAAAGGTCTCGACAAGGGCGAGAGGAACAAAGCACTGGATAGAGCCGCCAAAACCGCCGCCGTGAATGCGAACGGCGCCAGAACCTTTTAAGATGCTCTCAGCCAAGCCAAGGGCAAGCATGGCCGGCTGATACGAGCCAGAAGTTGAGACGTTCTGCAGGTACATACCGGAGCTTGCACCGGAAGCGTTGGTGAGTGCGATAAAGGACTCAATATCAGAGTTTTGAAGATCTGCCCATCTCTTGTCTACCAGGTCATTCTCGTACCAATAGTGAATAGCGCGGAGAAGAGCGCGGTCTCCAAGATCTTCTCGCAGCTCATTGACACGAGCTTGGAAGTCTTCAACGGGAACCTCAGAAAGGCGAGTCTTGCCAAAGGCCGCGGCAACTTTCTGCATCTCAACAGGTACAGCGGCATACTCATCGGTGAAGGCAACGTGATCACAGCCAACATCAACAAGGCAGAGAGCATAGCCGTAATCCTCAAAGTTGAGGTCTAGCTTTTCTGCCTGTGGCTCTGCGGGATCTTCAAAGTTCATAAAGGCAAGGCCGCCAAGGCAAACAGCCAGCTGGTCCATAAGACCGCATGGCTTACCAAAGTAAACGTTCTCTGTATTTTGGCTCATCTGGGCAAGTTTAACAGCAGAAATCTCGCTGCCACCTTCCCAGAGGGCTTCCATTGCACGGCCGGCTGCAGCCTCAAACGCAGCAGAGGAAGAAAGTCCGCCGCCACCAGGAACATTGCTAACTACTGCCATATCAAAGCCGGATGGCTCAAAACCAAGTTTGACCAGGTTAGCTGCCATACCGCGAACAATAGCCTTAGTGCTCAGATACTCAGCTTCGGTGGGCTCAAGATTTGTGTAGTCAACCTCAAAAGGATCATATCCCACGCTGGCAACACGAATAACGCCCAGGTTGTTAGGGGCGCAAATTGCGTCAATAGCAACGTCTAGGGCACCAGCAATGACATGACCACCCTCGTGATCAGTGTGATTACCAGCAATTTCGGAGCGACCAGGCGCGTGTACCGCAAGATAGCGGTCAGCTTTTCCGAACATTTGCTCAAAGTGCTCTTTTGCGCGATTGAGCTGAGCTGTGGTTTTCTCGTCAAACGTGTGAGCCATGGTGTTCCTTTCCCTTTAGTGCTGTGAAGCCAGGTTCTTAAAAGAATCGATAAACAATTTGCGAGCTGTAAGGCTGCTCAGGCGTGCAGGTAGGCTGAGGCCACTCTGCATGGTGAGCACAATCTGGATAAAACTCGCTCTCAAATGCAAAACCAGCCTGAGGCTTATAGATGGCGCCATCTTTTGCGCGCGCCTCGTCAAGCCAGTTGCCGGTATACAGATGGGCGCCAGGAGCGGTAATTTGAATTTCTAGTGAGCGTCCGCTTTCTGATGTGGCGAGAAGAGCAGGGCGTAGCTGACCATTTTCATAGTTATTAATAGCAAAGCAGTGATCATAACCACGAGCAATTTTGAGCTGCTCATTATCTGCGTCAAGATCTTTGCCAATGGTCTTAGGTGTGCGGAAATCAAAGGGAGTTCCTGTGACAGAATCTATGGTTCCTACAGAAACTGAGTCATCTCGTAGAGGCAGGTATGAGTCTGCCTGGATAGTAAGTTGGTGACCAAGAACATCACCAGAATCATGACCGTTGAGGTTAAAGTAGACATGATTGGTCATGTTTACAAAAGTTGCAGCATCAGTTGTGCAGGTATACGTAAGATTTAGCGTTGACTGTGAGGCTTCTTCAACAAGCGTATAGGCCGCGGTAATATGACGGTTTCCTGGCAGTCCATATTCTCCATCTACCAGGTCAATGCTAAAGGTTACCGTATTATGCGCTTCATCAATTTCTGCCTGCCAAATGCGCTTATGGATACCAGCAACTAAATCAGTGTGCAGGTTATTTTGATTGTCTGGACCGTTGTTTTTAGGAAGGTGATAGACAACTCCATTAAGCGGGATTTCTGCTTTATCTGCTCGATTAGCAGAAGGTCCAATGGATGCGCCAAAGCAGGCGGGGTTATCTAAATACAAGTCAAACAAGCCATAGCCAAGAACGACATCTGCTTGCGTGCCATAGATATCTGGTACAGAAATGCCAAGAATGGTTGCACCAAAATTGCTCAATTTAACTGCTGAATGAGCGCCGCGAATAGTATAGGTAAGCGCAGCAGGGGAGTTAACAAAACTATCAAAAGGTCGAACATCAATCATCGGATACCTCCGAGATACCACTC
>CAJZGX010000103.1:0-4324 GCA_916048235.1 uncultured Atopobium sp. | reverse complement strand
AGATCACCATGATTTGGACTACGCAGGTTATAGGCGCTCGAAAGAATTTTGAGAAAAAGGTTGGCGCAAACGCTCTGCCTATTGTCGGTGGTATTTTTGTAGTTGTTGGCACGCTCTTCATGATGGTTTACATTTACGGCATTGCTACAACTCTAGCCATTGCCGGTTTCACAAGATTGCTTCCTTTAGCAGGAATTCTTGTCGGCGCTCTACCTGGTGTAATTTTGACGTTTGTAAAGGCCAATGGCGTGCTTTTTGCGTACAAGGATTACGACTTTATCATGTCGCTTCCAATCAAAAAGAGCACCATTATTTATTCTCGCGTAGCAGCTCTGTATGCTGCAGAGGGCATTTGGTCCATCACCATTATGCTGCCAGTCTTTTTGGCCTATTTCACCTTTGAGGCGGGCACACTCCCACGTTTGATTGGCGCTTTATTTGCACTTGTTCTTGGGCCGAACCTTGCGGTTTCTGTAGCTATTCTCTTGGCCTTTGCGGTTGCAGCCCTTGCTGCAAAGCTGCACTTTAAGAACTTGGGAATGGTCATCGGTGGCGTTTTTGGCCTTTTCTTTATGGTCGCTTATCTGTTCGTTATCTTTACGGTATCTTTCAATGCAGACAAGCTTGCCTCAGGTGTGGTGGGTAATTTCAAGGACACCGTCTTTAGCATTGCAAGTTCAGTTGGAGTGATTTATCTTCCATCACTGTGGATTGCGGATTTCTTTAACTCCGGCTCCCTTGTCAGTTTTTTGCTGTTTGTTCTGGTATCCGTTGGAGCGCCTGCGGCAATTGTGGCAATCATTTCTCGCTTCAACGACCGCATTAATGCACTAGTAAGCGAGGATAAGGTCCAGAAGAAGTTCACCACCAAACAGATTTCCACCAAGTCCGCGACGCCTTTTGTTGCTCTGATCAGAAAAGAGATTCAGACCATCACGGGTTATCCAGCAGTCTTTATAAACATGCTTTTTGGCTGCTTGTTGATGGTTATTCTCGCCTTTATTTCTCTGTTCTTTAGCACGTCGTCTATCGTGGCCTACTTTGTTCCTGCGTCCGAGGTTCCGCGCTATCTCCCTTTGGCAAGAACCATCTTTGGCATGGTAACCACCTGGTTTGGCACCTCGATGTTCTGCGCTGCCAACTCCGCTGCTATTTCGTACTCGCTGGAAGGCCGCTCAAACTGGCTGATGGCAACCATGCCCGTATCTTCAAAGCAGATTTTTGGCGCAAAGATTGCCGTGAACATGATCTACGTGCTCATCTTTAGTGTTGTGACTCAGATTTTCTTCCTGATTCCTGGTCACATCACCATTGAAACAGCCCTGAGAAACGTTATTCTGCCGCTCTGCATTGTGTTCCTGGCGTCTAACGTTGGCCTGGCCATTGATATTCGCCGGCCAAACTTTGACTGGACTTCCGTTGTTGATATTACCAAGAGGAGTCTTTCGGTCACGGTGTCTTCTCTTGCGGGCACGCTGGGCCCCATGTTTGTTATCGGCGGAACGTTCATGATGATGATTGTTCCGGTTATCGAATCATTTAGCTCGTCAACGGGCGTGATTAACGAGACGCTGCCAAACATTATCTTTGTTACGCTGTCGCTGGTGAACGCAATTATCGGCTATCTGATCTTTAACAACACCGTTCACCGAGGAGTTAGAATCTAACTTTTGTGATGCACGCGGGTGGCGTTCTGCAATTTCACGCCACCTACCTGCGGTAACAGTTCAAATTCTTCTGTCGAGAAGAAACTTTGAGGCACCCACTACATGTCGTTTATCGAATGGTGGGTGTCTCTTTTTGTGCTTTGCGGTACGGTAGGGTGGCTAGAGGTTTTCTTGTTCGGTAAGTAGCAGGAAGGGCCGAGGCATATCGCGCTAGACTCGGGCGCGTACTATCGGCTGACCTTCTCGGCTGCTTGCCGCAGTCAGAGGAGGCATCATGGCCGAAAAAAATGTTTCTAAGGTAAAGAATGTGGTCCTGGTGGGCCAAGGTGGCGTGGGCAAAACCATGCTTGCCGAGGCAATGCTGCATCTGACGGGTGCAACCACTCGTTTAGGCGGCCACGCAGGCACAAAGCCCACGCTTGATTACGATTCACAAGAGTCAGAGCGCGGATTCTCTATCTCTACTACTATCGCACCAATTACCTGGGAAAATACACGCATTAACGTGCTTGACGCACCGTGCTATCCTGACTTTGTGGGTGACGCCTATTCGGCAATGAGCGCTGTTGAGACTGCGCTGTTTGTTGTTGATGCAGCTAGTGGACCTGGCACTATCACCACCAGGCTTTGGTTTGCCGCCGAGGACCTGTCTCTCTGCCGTGCACTGTTTATCAACCGCCTGGATCGCCCTGATGCAGACTATGAGACTGCGATGGCTATGCTCCAGGATCGTTTTGGCTCCTCGCTTGGTGCAGTGACTATTCCAATGGGTTCCGGCGAGGCATTCTCCGGCATCATTGACGTTGTCCATCAGAAGGCTCGTAAGCTGGTAGATGGAAAGCCTGAGGTCACCGATATTCCTGCTGAGTTCCAGGCAGAGGCAGAAGCTGCCCGCGCTTCTCTGACCGAGCTGGTTGTTGAGGCCGACGATGAGCTGATGATGCGCTACCTTGAGGGCGGAGAGATTACGCAGGAAGAGCTTGAGGGTCTGCTGGGCAAGGCTCTTATGGAGCGCATTTTTGTTCCTGTCTTCTCCGGTTCTTGCGTCCGCGAAGAGGGCGTCATCTCCTTGCTTGACGCTGTTGACGGCTGGTTCCCAACTATGTCCGACTTTGGCCGTATTCCGCTGGTAAACGGCGAGCAGCTTGATATTTCACCTGATGACGAGCGTCCTGTTGCGTTTGCCTTCAAGTCGCTGCAAGATCCACAGAACGGCAAGCTTACGTTTGTGAAGGTGCTCGCAGGTACCATTTCTGCAGGTGCCGAGCTTATCAACGCTCGCACACGCAAGCCCGAGCGCCTTTCTCACCTGTATCGTATGTGCGGCAAAGACACGGCTGACGTCAGCACCGCTGCAGCCGGCGACATCGTGGTAGTTCCAAAGCTCGAGGCCATGACGGGCGACACGCTTTCCGTTACCGGCAAGGTTGAGGCTGCCGCATTCAGGTTCCCCAACTCCCTGTACCGCACGGCCATTGAGCCTGATGAGCGCGGTACTGAGGGCAAGCTCTTTGCGTTCCTGGAGAAGGCTGCTGACGCCGATCCAACCCTTAAGGTTGAGCGCGATGAGGACACTGGCCAGACCATTGTTTCTGCAATTGGAGAGGCACAAGTAGCCGTTCTTCTCGAGCGTCTTGAGCAGCGAGCCGGCGTTTCCGCACATAAAGTTGCGCTTCGCATCCCATATCGCGAGACGATCCGTCGAGTTGCTAGCGCTCAGGGTAGGCACAAGAAGCAGACCGGCGGCTCCGGTCAGTATGGCGACTGCTGGCTGCGCATTGAGCCAAACCCAGACGCAGGCTACGAGTTCGTCGATGAGATTGTGGGCGGCCACATTCCTCGCGGCTTCATCCCCGCCATTGATAAGGGCGTCCAGGAGACCATGCGCGAAGGCGTTTTGGCTGGTTATCCTATGATTGACGTTAAGGTTGCTGTCTACGAGGGCTCTTACCATCCCGTTGACTCCAACGAGATGGCCTTCAAGACGGCTGCTCGCATTGGTTTCCAGAAGGCCGTTGACCAGGCAGAACCTGTTCTCCTGGAGCCTATGGCTCACCTGGAGATTACCGTTCCAGACAGCTACGCAGGTTCCGTCATGGGCGACGTCTCCGCTTCCCGCGGTCGCGTAGAGGGAATGTCTTCCGGTACCGGTGTTTCCGCTGGTGAGACCACCATTAAAGCAACGATTCCATACGCTGAGGTTACCGATTACGCTACAAGGCTGAGGTCCCTCTCGCGCGGAACAGGTGAGTATACCGTTGAGCTGGCAGGATACGAGCAGGTACCACACGACATCCAGGCTCGTCTTGCAGCTGAGTACGCCGAGCGTCGCGCCGCTGGCGAGCGCTAAGCTGCAGGTACGCCGGGTGCAGCACGCGCCGCCGGCGAGCGCTAAGCCGCAGGTAGAGGTAACGTTTCAAGCAAGAACCCTCGCATCTTTCAGGTGCGAGGGTTCTTTTGTGTTTCTGCAGCGTGTTGAGCGACGACTTTTAGGCTTGGCGTGCAAAATAGTGCCGTTTTGGCAGACCTCGCTGGGGATCGACTAGCTTTTAACCAAGATAATCAGACAGCCAAGGGCATTCTGCCAGACGGCCAGGTGGTCTCCCTACTTGATATGCATCTTTATGCATAAACTTCATCTAATATGCTTAAAAATG
>CAJZGX010000102.1:0-4427 GCA_916048235.1 uncultured Atopobium sp. | reverse complement strand
CCATTTGACGTAATAGTTGTATTAGGAACTGACAAATGTACGCTATATATTTGATTCCCAACATTATTCCACGTCTCAGTAGCAAAAATTCCATGTGAAGCTAAAGTATCTCGAGTATGTCGTATTGTTGCGGCAGGTAATTCATCTTTGTAACGATTTATTATTGTAGATGCCATTTGTGTCTCCTAATACCCTTAGCATATGCTTCCGTCTTTTAGTACGAGCGACTGAAACCGATTGCGTATCTCTGGAGTTACTTGATGGGATGTCATGATAACGGTTCTGTCTATATCCTCCATAACCGTATCGATCAGACTTACCACAGATGTGGCATCCAAATGTGCAAAGCTTTCGTCATAAATCACAATCTGAGGTTTAAACAAAAAGATTCGAGCCAGAGCCAACCTTTGCCGCTCTCCACCGGACAGGCTACTCCCCGACTGATCGATCTTATGATTGAGCCCGTCCGAATAACGAGTAAGAATCTCTTCAAAACCTGATTTCTTAAGGGCGGTAATTACATCATCATCGGTAAAATCTTTGCAGAACAACGTGATGTTATCCCTGATGCTCGCATTAAAAATGAAAGTCTGCTGAGAACATGGGATGATAAAACGCGCATACTGCTCGGCTTTATACCGCTCAATAGGATGCCCATCCAAAAGAATCTGTCCTTCATCTGGCTTCATCACAGCGGTAAGTAGCTGTATCAGCGTAGTCTTACCACTTCCCGAATCGCCTTCAAGAAGATATTTGCCGCCATGCTCTAAGCTAAAACTCACATTTGACAGAATAGAACGCTCTTTGTCATAGCTATACGACACATGCTCCACGGTAAGGTTTGAAAACCGCTGAGGAATATCTTTTGTTCCGCCTACAACAGCGTTTTTCTTCTCGAAAAGAGTGTGGAACTTTTTGATAATCTCTTCGGCACCACGCATATCAGTAATGGCGTCGCTTACATTTTGAATAGGATTTGCAATATAGACCACAAGCTGAGAAGCGGCTACCATCATGCCAACCGTCATCAAACCCTGAAGGACGAGGATGGCACCAATGAAATAGATACCTATATAGATAATCTGACCAACGGTAAACGAAAGCAGACGCGCCAACGAACCGAAATAACGTGCTTGGAATTTACTCTCTTCCCAGCTTTGATTTGCTTTACTCATTGCTTCTCGTGAGACTTCCGTAAGGTGAAAACTCCTGAGAAGATC
Source organism: uncultured Atopobium sp. (assembly GCA_916048235.1). GTDB lineage: Bacteria > Actinomycetota > Coriobacteriia > Coriobacteriales > Atopobiaceae > Lancefieldella. The sequence continues at coordinate 3,207 of CAJZGX010000102.1, read as the reverse complement.
AAAACCTTCAAGGTGCTCATTGACAGTAGCCGTAAAACGTTCTGCAGACTTAGACTGTTCTGCTCGTTTTTTGGAAATACGCGGAGCCATGGCTTTAGGAATCAACATCTGAACAGCAATCATGGCAAAAATGAATAAAACGAGCCATGGCGAGATAAACAGAAGCGCCACTAAGCTAACTATGCCAGAGAAGATGTCTACCAGCGTGTCCATAAAAACACAGAAATACGTTTCATCAAGCAAATCTAGGTCATTGGTAAGTATCGAGAGCCAGTGGCTCGTATTGTGAGTATGAAACTCAGGAATCGACTGACCAAGAATCTGTTTCATTAAATCATCACGCAAGTTTGACTGACTGCTACGTAGCACGGACCACCGCAGACGTCTGCATGCCAAGTCCACGAAGAAGTAGCAGAAAATATACAAGCCAAACCAAAGTCCATAGTTCAAGGCATCCGAGAGTTTGCCGCTCATGGCTAAATCAATAGACTGAAGCATCACGTATGAAAGCGCGATTTCAAACAGACTACTTAAGAGGGAGAAAACAATGAATAGAATTAGTTTACCTTTTTGATTGAAATACAAATATCTAAGCATGTGTTCTCCCTCTTGGATAACTCAGACCCTACCAACACAGACAAAAAACTCTACGCACGCTGTTTTGAAAAATGGCAAACGCCACAACCATTAACCTTTGTAGGTTTCTGTAGTGGATTCTTCGATTTTTCTTTGCTAGCTTTAGCAGGGTTAATACGCACGATTTTCATGACCGGATCTCCTTTCAAAATAATCAAACCCGACTGAAAACATATGCATAGTATTTATCTAATACTTAAAATCAATTTCTTTGAATATGATTGTTTTATCAAATAGAAACAAATGACTTAAGATGAGCTTACCTTTAAAATTCAGCCTCTTCATAGACAAGATTTTGCACAGTCTCTATTGTCGAGAAAAACTCATGAGGTGTAAGCACTGGTATATCCGAGCGAACAAAATCTGCCGCATTTCTAGTGACAATGTAATCTGCCTTTATCTTCTTAGCTGCGCGCCAAATAAGACAGTCTTCAAAGTCTTCCCACTGCTCAGAAAGTGCATTTGAAATATCCGCTCCATCAAGAGAGCATATGTTAAGCAGTGGAAATACTTCTTTTAGGATTTCTTGCATGTGAGCAGAGCCATGAGCCTTAGCGCCCACATAGTAGAGATCTGTATATGACTGGGCTGCTATCCACAACTCAGCGTCCCTAAACTGCTTCATTATGAAAAGCTTTTTTGCATCAGCAACAAACTGCTCTCTGCACAAAAAGACGTCCAGTAAAACATTAGTGTCAATCAAGAGCTTCATAGTCACTTGACCTCCACTCGCTGATTGCTTCTTTGTAGGTGCTATCGCCTAAATCATTCCAAAACGATGCCGGTGCAGGAACTGAAATCTTTCCAAAAAGCGCCGAGAGCTGCTCTTTGTCCTTCTCGCTCAATTGACGAGAAGACCCTTTGGCAGAAGATTCCAACAAAGCACCTTCATGGGCATCAGGAAGTTTGCCTGTTACCAGCACATATTCAAAGGCAGCATTAATCAGCTGGGTGGTGTTTGACCCAAGTGATTCAAGAACCTCGGAAACCTGATTTTTGACTTCAACAGGAATACGAGCAGTTACAATGCTGTCCATGGGAACTCCTTTACCTAGTTATATCATTGTATTCATGTATTACAACTAGGTCAAGAAGCAAAAGCTAAACGGATTCTGACTGGACAATCCAAAAAACCAGCTCCTCGCGCTTACACACAAAGAGCTGATCATTTACTAGTAGCATTTGCCTCGTTGTCTTACGATTCCTTTGGCTGCGTCGGGTGACCCTCGGCATTGGCGTCAGAAGGAGCGGAGCTAGGCATACCAAGCAGACGCTGCATCACCATCTCTGGACTAGTCTCGCTATAACGAACAAGCGAGGTGATACGCTCGCGCATGTGGTACTCGTGGAGCTCGTCCTCAAGCACGCGAATGCGTTCACGCAGCTCATCGATAAGATCATCCTTCTCGAGAGCTCGCTCACGCATGTCCAAAATGCGCACAACGCCGGCAAGATTGATGCCTTCGTCTGTCAACTTTGAGACAAGATTGAGGCGGTCAATGTCCGCGCGAGAGTACAGGCGCGTGTTGCCCCTGGAACGGCCGGGATTGATCAGGCCCTTCTGCTCGTACACGCGCAGCGTCTGCGGATGCATGCCCGTGAGCTCGGCCGCAACACTAATCATGTAGAGCGGCTTGTTACGGCCGTCATCCTTCTTTCGAGCCATTACCGCTCCTCTCGGTAGCTGCGCTCATCGGCGTCAAGCAGCGCCTGAAGAGCGTCTCGCTCCTTCTTGGAAAGTTTTGTTGGAACCTTGACGTCTACCGAAACATACAGCGCGCCGCGAGTCGCAGAATCCTTTACGCGAGGAGCGCCCAAGTTCTTGAACCTAAACGTCTTTCCGCTCTGTGTACCTGCGGGAACCTTGAGTCGCACCGTAGTTCCATCAGGCGTTGGCACGTCAACCGAGGTACCCAAAGCCGCCTCGTAGATGCTCACTGGCAGCTTCATGCGCACGTCAGCGCCATCTCGCGAGAAGACCGGATGAGCTGCAACATTGATGGTAACCACAAGGTTGCCTCGTGGGCCGCCGTTAACACCGTACTCGCCGTGCTTCTTGTAACGCAGCTTCATGCCATCGTAAGCACCAGCTGGTACTTTGATGGTCAGTGACTGCTCCTCACCAGTTGAAGGCACGCGATACGTTGCCTTGCGAGAAGTTCCCTTAAACGCCTCGTCAAACGATACGTTTACGGACATAGTAAGGTCACTGCCTGCAACTGGACGGTTTGCTCGCCCACCAAAGATATCGGCAAAGTCAAAGCCGCCGGCTCCCGCACCAGCACCGCTACCAAAGCCGCTAAAGAAATCGGCAAAGTTGGCGCCGTTTACGTTGGTGGTATAGGTGAAGCCGCCCTGGCGACCACCAAATCCACCTCCAGGAATACCGCCAAATGCGAGCATCTGGTCATACTCCTGGCGCTTCTTATCATCAGAGAGCGTGTTGTACGCTTCCGAGATTTCCTTGAACTTGGCTTCATCGCCACCCCTATCAGGGTGGTATTTAGCTGCAAGTTTTCTAAACGCTTTTTGAATATCAGACTTCGAGGCGTCGCGCTTCACGCCAAGAAC
>CAJZGX010000101.1:0-4461 GCA_916048235.1 uncultured Atopobium sp. | reverse complement strand
ATGAAATAAGGTAGGCGCGCGTAACTGCCTTTTGAGCTCGCATGATGGTGATGAGCTGGTACAAAAAGTCGATTGCAGCACAAAGGCCACCCGTGGCTACCATAATGCGTGCGAGTCCACGATACTGCTCAAAATCAACACCATACAAGAAGCTGTTAAGAGGAATGCCAATGAACTCAACAAATGCTGCAGTACCTGCGGTGACAACGGCAATAGCTCCAAACAGGGCAAGTACCATTACGCCAAAGCGCTTCTTATTAGCAGGATTGTGGATAGAGGTTTCTAGCAGGCTGGCAAGCTTAAAGAGCTGTGGCCTGTAGATGAGTGTAGAAATCATCAAAATAGTGTGAGCGGGGAAATAGAGTGCGTTGAAGTACAACTGATTGCTGTAAGAGAGCGCGCCTTCCATGGCAAACTTTGGCAGCGAGTCAATAAGGTTGTAGAGGAAAAGCGCCAAAAAGAGAGGCCAACATTGCACAAAGATATCTTTGATGTTTGCAAGCTTAAAGCGCACGCTTTTATCGGTCTCAAGAATGGCTAGGGGAGCAGAAACAAATACCAAGGTGACAAGAGCGCAAATACCCATGCTCCAACTTGCCCACACAAGATTTCTGGTAACAAATAACACAAGCGTGAAGAGAATAAAACTTGAGCTACACCTAAGCGCTTGACTGAGTCCTGCGAGATAGAGCTTGTCCTTTTGCTGCAGACGACCTTCATAGACATCAGCCATACCGTCAACTGCCCTAAAGAGCAAAGCTCCCGTGCAGATAGAAAACATGGGCTCGGTATACCCTTTACAGAAGCACCAAATAAGACCTGCTATCACCATGACAATAACGGTAGCTGCACGTTGAATCTGGTAATCAGAAAAACTACGTTGTTCAGCTATGTCGGAAACTTGATACGTGCGAACACCGTATTGAGCAATAAATAACAAAAGCGTTGCCACAACAAATGCCATGGAGAAAAGTCCTGCTTGTTCAATGCCAACAAGCTGAGAGCAGACAACAGTTAAAAGCGGGAAAAGTGCGCCCCAGGCGCCTTGGCCAAGTGCATTGAAGAGATAATCCTGGGACGTTTGATGTGCCAAGTATTGCTCGTCTTGATTAGCAATATCGCCAGAGACCACGGCAGAGAGAAGCCTGGTCCACCATGTAACCACAATGCCAGGTTGACCCACGTTTGAGCGCGAGTCATCAAGCTCATAACGAGGTGTGCGAAGGCGCTCTACCTGCTTGTGTACGGAAGAATTGTTGTACGCAGTACGACTTTTCTTGAATGGATTGAGCATGTAAAACCTAAAATCTTCTTTAACGTGGCCAGAAACTTTGATATATCAATTTTTATTTGTTATATCGATTGTAGTCCACGATGTACATTAGGTAACAGATTGACAAACAATCGTGCGAAGATTGTTACAAAAGGGTATGGTAGATAGTACGTATTCTGAGTCATGTGGGAAAGGATGAGCATGGCAGGCAATCCTCAAGATTCAAATCTAGAGTCCAGCAATGCTTCTTTTGACGAGAAACCCATCGATGGTGCAACAACTTCTGAAGTAGCTCAGTCGCTTCTTGAACGACGTGGGAATGAGATTGCTGCTGCTCGTACCCTTATTCAAGCGCTTAAAGCGCCAGCTCCTCTGCGCGATAACCTTACCTTCTTTTTGCGTTTGGTAAGAAAAGTGCTTGCTGAGTACAATCCAGATCTTCTTACTAGTTTTGACACGTTGTTGGTTGAGGCAATTAAAGCTGGACCAGATGATTTGTCTACAACTCGCGCACCTTTGCTGCTTGAGGCAATCAATGCGGTACTCAAAGTAGATTCAGAGAAGGAATCGCTTAATGCTTTTCTGCGTTTTGCTTCTACCATTGACAGCCTAAGCATGGAAGACTCCGTGCTTCTCATGCGTGCATTTGTAACTTTCTTCCACTTAGCAAATCTTTGTGAAGAGAATTATCGTGTTACCAGCCTGCGCTCTCGTGAGGCTTCTGTTGATCCATCTTCTGAAGAAGACCCTATCAATGAGATAACCGTTGCATATAGACAACTTATTGACGAGTGCGGTGAAGAAGAGGCAAAAGCACGTCTAAATCGTCTTGAGTTCCACCCCGTCTTTACCGCGCACCCAACTGAGGCTCGTCGTAAAAACGTTGAGCGCCGAATCCGTACCATCTCAGAGCTTCTTGATGAGCGTCAGAGGCTTGGTGGTCCTGCTCGTGTGGAAAACGAGCGTCGCATGCTGCAAGAGATTGACGGCCTATTCCGTACGTCTCCTATCGGCCATAAAAAGCCAACTCCTTTGGAGGAGGCAGATACTGTTCTCAACATTTTTGATACCACCCTTTTTGAGATGGTTCCTTCGGTATATCGCCGCTTTGATAACTGGGTGCTGGGAGAAAACGCTGGTTGTGTGTCGCCTGTCTGCCCACCATTTTTCCGTCCAGGTAGTTGGATTGGCTCCGACCGCGACGGTAACCCTAATGTTACCGCCCTGGTTTCTCGCCAAGTTGCCGAGAAGTACCGTGTACACGTACTGCAGGCACTGGCTCGGGCTACCAAGGAAGTCAGTCGAGGCCTGACGCTTGATGGTATTTCTACTCCAGCTTCGCCTGCGCTTGTCAATCTTTGGGCACAGCAGGTAGAAATGAGCCAGGCCCTGACCTCTAGGGCTATTGATAAGGCTGGGTCTGAGTTGCACCGTGCGGCAATGCGCGTCATTTCTGGCCGACTCAGCGCCACCATTGAGCGCAATGCTGACCTGATGTATCAAAACGCTGAAGAGTTTATTGCTGATCTGCGCGTTATTCAGGATTCACTGGCTCAAGCAGGGGCTTTCCGTATTGCCTACGGTCCTGTTCAGAAGCTTATCTGGCAGGCTCAAACTTTTGGCTTCCACTTGGTAGAGATGGAGTTCCGTCAGCACTCTTTGGTGCACAAGCGTGCGCTTGCAGATATTGAGGCACACCCCTCAACTGCCGAGAAACCCGCCAAACTTGATGCTATGACGCAGGAGGTGCTAGATACCTTCCGCTCCATTGGATCAATTCAAAAGAAGAACGGCATTAACGCTGCTCGTCGTTATATTATTTCGTTTACGCAGTCTGCTCAGGATGTTGAGAATGTCTATAAGCTTGCACGTCTAGCGTTTGCAAACGAAGAAGACGTTCCTGTACTAGACGTTATTCCACTCTTTGAGCAAATTGAAGACCTTGAGAACGCTGTTGCTACACTTGAACAGGTAATTCAGCTTCCTGAGGTACAGGCACGTCTTGCTCAGACAGACCGCAAGCTTGAGGTCATGCTGGGCTATTCTGATTCCTCGAAGGACGAGGGCCCTACTACGGCAACGTTGGTGCTGCATAAGACCCAGGCTGCTTTGGCAGAGTGGGCAGAGAAGAACTCCATTGACCTCATCTTGATGCATGGCCGTGGCGGTGCAGTTGGTCGTGGCGGTGGTCCTGCAAACCGTGCTGTTCTTTCTCAGCCCAAAGGCTCAGTCAACGGTCGCTTTAAACTTACTGAGCAGGGAGAAGTTATTTTTGCTCGCTATGGTGACCCAACGCTTGCTCGCCGTCACGTAGAGTCCGTTGCTGGAGCAACACTGCTTCAGATGGCACCTTCTATTGAACAGAAGAATACCCAGACAGACGTGAAGTTTGCTTCGCTCGCTTCTGAGCTTGATAAAGCGTCCAAGCAGCGTTTCTTGGAGCTCATTCACTCCGATGGCTTTGCTGAGTGGTTCTCGGTTGTTACCCCTCTGACAGAGATTGGTCTTCTCCCCATTGGTTCAAGACCTGCAAAACGTGGTCTGGGCGCCAAGTCTCTTGATGACTTGCGTGCTATTCCATGGATTTTCTCCTGGTCACAGGCTCGTATCAACCTGGCTGCTTGGTACGGACTGGGCAGTGCCTGCGAGGCAGTAGGGGATATCGAACGCCTCCGTGAGGCATATAGAGAATGGCCGCTGTTCACTACGTTTATCGACAACATTGAGATGTCAATCTCCAAAATTGATGCTCGTATTGCAAGGCTTTATCTGGCTCTGGGTGATCGCCCTGAACTTTCGGAGATGGTTCTCTCCGAGATGTCGTTGACGCGCAAGTGGGTCCTTGCTATCACCGGTAACAAGTGGCCGTTGGAGAACCGTCGTGTGCTTGGTCCTGTTATCCGCCTGCGTCTGCCATTTGTTAATATTCTCTCGGTTACGCAGGTGCATGCCCTGTCTGAGCTTCGTATAAGGGATGACATGCTTACTCCAGAGGAACGTGCAAACATTACGTATTTGATTTTGTGCACCGTGTCTGGTGTTGCCGCAGGTCTGCAGAATACAGGCTGATGTCACACCGCTTGCCATAAGTTTGAGCAAACAATCGTTTATGTTTACGTAAAACTAGTATTACCTGAAATAAAGTTGCAATATTTATAAGGCGAGAAACCACTGGTAGACAGGGTTTC
>CAJZGX010000100.1:0-4499 GCA_916048235.1 uncultured Atopobium sp. | reverse complement strand
ATAAGATTGGATGCTAATGTATCGTTTCCGCCAACGGAGGCAACACCTTCAACACTTCCAGCTGCGCCGGAGACAACCGTTGAAATTACATCTTTTGAGATGCCGATGCCTGCTATACGAAGCTCTGTTTCAGCCATGTCTACCCCCTAAAAAAGACAAACTGTCTTTGAAATAATTACTCAATACCTGTTGGGCGTTTATGCGCCCAAAGCATATGCATTAAACGCGAGAAACAAACTTGCCGTCGCGGGTGTCAACCTTAATGCGCTCACCCTGGTTCAGATACATTGGAACCTGAAGAGTTGCACCAGTCTCAATAGTTGCTGGCTTAGTACCACCCTGAACAGTGTCTCCCTTGAAGCCTGGATCGGTCTCAGTGATCTCTGCCTCAATGAACATTGGAGGCTCAACGCCAAGAAGCTCAGTGTCTGCGTAGAGAAGCTGTGCGTTATCATTCTCCTTGAACCAAACGCTCTTCTCGCCAATGAAATCAGCAGGAACAGCTACCTGATCGTAAGTCTCGTTGTCCATGAAGTAGAAGGACTCACCGTCGTTGTAGAGATACTGCATCTCTTTGGTGAGCAGAAGAACGTTCTCAAACTTGGTACCAGCGTTGCAGGTCTGATCAATAACGCGACCAGAGCGAAGGTCACGAATCTTATAGCGGACAAAAGCGCCGCCCTTACCTGGCTTTACATGCTGGAACTCAACGATGGTGTAGTACTTATCGTTAATCTTAAGGCCAAGGCCGTTCTTAAAATCTGCGGTGCTGATAGTTGCCACGTCTAACTCTTTTCACTCGATAAAGTCGCGAGAAGAACGTGAATTTTCAAACTACCCGCGACACGTATATGCATGTTGGATTTTATCAGTTTCACGCCTTCCGTGCTGGCGGCTCTTGTGAAAATGCAAAATTTGCTTACTTCTTTTTAATAAAACTCTCTTTAATAAGGCGAGGAAGCTGTGGAATTGCCATGAGTCCATGCTTAAAGACAAACCAGAAGTTTGGAGAACGCACGAGTTTCTCCTCCCCTATATAGGCGCGAATTGCCCTCAGTGTTGCTTTATTGTCTCGCGTAGAAAATGAGTAGTTGCCATTGCTTTTAGTAAAAATAGCAAAGCGAGAAACGCTTTTGGTACGTCCCATAACCGAAGCTGCCACATGATCTATCTGATCCCAGGGAATCTGAATGTAATCTTCAGGATTTTTCTGGTTGTAGAACTCAAAGGCCTTATTACCAATAAGGATGTCGCCATACGTAGCTAGCCCGTGGAATGACGTTGCCTTTGCGGTGAAGTCAACCGTACTGTTTTGAGACTGAGCCATACAATCCTTTCAAAAAATGGGTCGCACCCATTATAGAGCGCGACCCATATTCGTGCGACTTTAAGTACTAGAACGTACTCTTACTCATTACATAAAGCCAAGGAGTCGACCAATAATACCAACGGCAAAGAGAGCCAGGATGATAGCAATTGGAGAGACCTTCTTCTTAAGCAGTGAGCAGCAAAGCAGTGTCAGACCAACAGCGGCAAGTCCAGGAATGAGCGAATCAAGGTTGGACTGAAGTGTAGTTACCTTCACTGGGTCAAGACCGTTTGGTCCAAGAGCAGAGTAGAGCTTTAATGCTTGATACATTCCGTCTACTCCTGAAGGAAGGCTAGTCCAGTCAATGTAGGCGCCTGCCTGCTGAGGAATGGTAGAAACAACTGGGGTAAATGAAATTGAAACCCAGCGCTGTACCAGGGCGCCAATGATAAACATACCAAGAATAGAAGCGCCCTCAGTAATCTTGCCCAGCATGCCGCCAGAAAGATCGGAAGAAATTGAAGCGCCTGCCTTGTAGCCAAACTCCTGGGTGTACCACAGGAAGATAAGGCGAATGACGTTCCACAAAACAAAGAAGAGAATGGGGCCAAGAGCGGAGCCACCAAGAGCAATAGATGCACCAAGTGCTCCAAGAATTGGACGGACGGTAAACCAGAAGACTGGATCACCAACACCGGCCAGAGGACCCATCATACCTACCTTGACACCCTGAATTGCAACGTCATCAATAGGCTCACCGTTAGCGCGACCCTCCTCCAGTGCAAGGGTTACGCCCATGACTGGTGCAGAAACGTAAGGGTGAGTATTGTAGAACTCAAGGTGGCGCTTAAGAGCGGCTACCTGATCTTCTTTGTTTGGATAAAGCTTCTTGATGGCTGGAATCATTGAGAACGCCCAACCACCGTTCTGCATACGCTCATAGTTCCAAGAACCCTGAAGGAACTGGTGACGAAGAGCAACAGACATGCGGTCTTTCTTAGAAAGCTGAATCTTATTCTCCATTGTTATCACACTCCTTCAGAATTAGTAGTTATCAATGATGTCGCCGAGTGGATCGCCTGATCCACCACCTGAGCCGCCGCCCTGCTTAGCAAGGTCTTTAAGACCAATGTAGAGAATAGCAAGGCAGACACCGATGACGCCAAGAGCAATAAGGGTGAGCTGGTTAATAGCTGCAAAGACAAAGCCAAGTGCAAAGAATGGCCAAACCTCACGAGTAGCCATCATGTTGATAACCATTGCATAACCAACAGCAGCAACCATGCCGCCGCCAACTGCCATACCGCCAGTGAGCCACTTAGGCATTGCGTTCAGAGCGTCAGTGACAATAGCTGGGTCAATGAAGCAAAGAGCAGCTGCAGGAACAGCAATACGTGCGCCCTGCATAAAGATGGCCACAATGTGCCAACGCTCGATTGCAGCAAAATCGCCCTTCTCGGCAGCTGCATCCATTGCGTGAACAATACCAGTTGCGATGGTACGAGCAATCATGGTGAGGAACAGACCTGCTACGGACAGAGGAATTGCAAGTGCAATAGAAGTGTTAATAGCAGCGGTGGTGTCAGTATCTCCACCATTCAGTGCCAAAACCATGATAATTGCGGATGCTACAGATGCCAAAGCTGCGTCTGGAGCAACTGCAGCTCCGATGTTTGCCCAACCAAGAGCAATCATCTGAAGAGAACCGCCAAGGATAATTCCCTCGGCAGGATGACCAGTCACAAGGCCAATCAGAGAGCAAGCAACCAGGGGCTGGTGGAACTCCCACTGGTCAAGAATACCTTCCATGCCAGCGAGAAGAGCAACAATTACGACAAGCAGTATTGTGATAGGTGTCATTTCTACCTCCTTCTAGTTACTTACGATCAGCAAGCTCAGACTTAGCTTTTTTAAGCATTGCATCAAAGTTTTCTGCGTTATCTGCAGGAACCTTACGGACATCAAACTTTGTACCGCACTCGCGGATGGCCTCAAGGGTCTTTACATCGTCTTCATCCATAGCAACTGCGTTGGTAACAACAACTTTGCCAACAGAGTGAGCCATAGAACCAAGGTTAGCTTCCTTGATCTCTACGCCACCCTCAATAGCACGAAGCATATCTTGAGGAGTCTCAAACAGAAGCATTGCCTTGGTATTACCAAAACGAGTGTCGTGAGCAATCTCAATAATCTTCTTAATAGGGACAACGTGAACATGTACTCCTGGAGGAGCTGCCTGAACAATCATGGTCTTGCGAAGCTCATCTTGAGCAACACCATCAGAGCAGACAATAATGCGGTCTGGCTTGGTCATCTTTGTCCACGTAGTTGCAACCTGACCATGCAGAAGACGGGTGTCAATACGTGCAAGCACAATCTTGAGCTTGCCGTCGCCAATAACGGTGCCTGCAGGAATTGCTCCCTGAGGTGCTGCAGGAGCGGCAGGAACATCAGTAGGTGTTGCCTCTTGTGGCTCAAGCTCTTCTGGCTTAATCTTCACGCCCATACGAGCTTCAGAGTAAATCTCTTTTGCCACCTCGGTAGCGGTATCTACGCCAAGGCGAGAGCCGTATGCTGCGATAAGCATTGGGAGGTTAAGGCCAGTAACGGCAACCCAATCCTCTTTACCCTCTTCCTCAAGAACACGAGAAATCTGGTTAAAGGGGGTGCCACCCCATAGGTCAACCAAGAACAAAACGTGCTCTTGATCTTCAAGCGTGGCAATTGCGTCGAGAATCTTCTGATGCAGGTCATCTGGGCCCATATCAGGAGTAAGCGTTACAGCTACAACGCCTTCCTGTGGTCCAAAAATCATGCTGCCAGAATCTTTAATACCCTCGGCAAATTTGCCATGGCTGGCTAGAACGATACTAACCACTTCTACCTCCTTCTTCTCCGCCTAATAAAACAAATGAAACTGTAAACATAACAATGAAAATAACAATTACTTTTCTGATTTTATTACATAAGTCTAAAACATACCTCCACTAACCTAACTCTTTTTAAATTTTTTAGGTTTTATAAGCTAATTTTTAGGCGAGAAGGTCTTCTCGCCCTAGGAGATACGGTAAAAAATACGGCCAGAAACATAAAGCTTCTGACCGCGAAAATTCTGTATATCGTAGCTCGTTAGCAGCCAACGGACACAAGATCGTGTGTGGACTGAGTAAAGACGTCATAGCCGTCCTCA
>CAJZGX010000099.1:0-4642 GCA_916048235.1 uncultured Atopobium sp. | reverse complement strand
ATTTTCTTTATGGAGAATTTCACAATTTGCAATCATAAGTTTGTAAATTATTCTGTGAACGGTCGATATTGACCGCTCACCGTTATTTTGTTCAGATGAATCGCGTAGGTTGGTAACATACTATGAATGTGAAGACAGAACCAACTTTGTTTGGTTTGATATCTTTACGTTCAATCGTGTTGGTGCACGCTTTGCGTGTGACAGTTTGAGAGTTTGGAGTGTTATGTCCGAGAAGCACGTTTACAGCTTCGGAAAGGACCACGCCGGTAACGATGTTACTGAGGTCGCTGGCGCATCCGTAGAAGAGGCAAAGTGGATTGTTGGTGGCAAGGGAGCAAACCTTGCAGAGATGTCTAAGATTGGCCTGCCTGTACCTCCAGGATTCTCAATTACTTGCCAAACTTGCGTTGCTTATTCCAACAATGGCAACGTCTGGCCTGAGGGCGTCACTGATGAGATTGACGCAGCTATGGCTACCCTTGAGGAGCGCATGGGCAAGAAGCTCGGCGATGCAGAAGATCCACTGCTTGTCTCCGTCCGTTCTGGTGCACCATTCTCTATGCCTGGCATGATGGACACTGTTCTTAACCTTGGTCTTAACGATGAGTCCGTTCAGGGCCTCATTAAGCAGACTGGTAACGAGCGCTTTGCTTGGGACTCTTACCGTCGTTTTGTTCAGATGTTCTCTGGCGTTGTTATGGGCGTCTCTGGACAGCTCTTTGAGGATGCAATTGCTGCTAAGAAGGCCGAGAAGGGCGTTAAGCTTGATACAGAGCTGGACGCAAATGACCTTCGTGACCTTGTAACTTGGTTCAAGGGCATCTTTGCTGCAAACGTTGACGTTAAGGAGCACCCAGAGGTCTCCAAGAACGGCTACGCTGTCTTCCCATCTGATCCTTACCTCCAGCTCCGCCTTGCTGAGCAGGCAGTCTTTGGTTCTTGGATGAACGACCGCGCAATCCTTTACCGCAAGCAGAACAAGATTCCTGATGAGCTTGGTACTGCAGTTAACGTTCAGGTCATGGTCTTTGGTAACAAGGGTGAGACTTCTGCAACTGGCGTTGCATTTACTCGTAACCCTGCAGATGGTACTAACGAGCGTTACGGCGACTTCCTGATCAACGCTCAGGGCGAGGACGTTGTTGCTGGTATTCGTAATACTGAACCTATTGCAGACCTCGTTAAGGTTCCTGCACTCAAGGAGGCAGGCGAGGAGCTCTTCCACGTCTTTGAGATTCTTGAGGATCACTACGCAGACATGATGGACATCGAGTTTACCATTGAGAATGGTAAGCTCTGGATGCTTCAGACTCGTGTTGGCAAGCGTACTGCTCTCTCTGCACTTAAGGTTGCAATTCAGATGTACGAAGAGGGCCGTATTACTAAGGAGCAGGCTGTTTCTCGCGTTGCTCCTGAGCAGCTCGATCAGCTTCTGCACCCACAGTTTGATCCTAACGCTGAGTATGAGACCATTGCTAAGGGTCTTAACGCTTCTCCTGGTGCAGCTGTTGGTGCTGCAGTCTTCTCTTCTGCAGACGCTGAGGCTTTTGCAGAGGCAGGCAAGCCTTGTATTCTTGTCCGTTGGGAGACCACTCCAGATGACCTCCACGGCATGGTTGCTGCAGAGGGCATCCTAACTTCCCACGGCGGCAAGACCAGCCACGCAGCTGTTATTGCTCGTGGTATGGGCGCTCCTTGCGTCTGCGGTGTTGATACACTTCGCATTGACGCTGCTAACAAGCGCTTCACCGTTGCTGATTCCGGCCTTGTTGTTAACGAGGGCGATGTAATCTCCATCGACGGTACCACTGGTGACGTCATCCTTGGTGCTGTTGAGCTTGTCCAGCCAGAGCTTTCTGGTGACCTTCAGACCATTCTTGCATGGGCAGATGAAGTCCGCCTTGACGAGTCCCGTGGTCGCGTCATTGGCGTACGTGCAAACGCTGATAACCCAGCAGATGCTCAGACTTCCGTTGATAACGGCGCTGAGGCAATTGGTCTTGACCGTACAGAGCACATGTTCCTTGGTGAGCGTAAGCACCTCATTCAGGACTTCATTCTTGCAGACTCTGAGGACGTTAAGCAGCTTGCTATTGAGCAGCTCGGCCGTGCTCAGAAGGGCGACTTCCTTGGTATGTTCAAGGTAATGGACGGCAAAGATGTTGTTGTCCGTCTTCTTGACCCACCACTGCACGAGTTCCTTGATTCCCCACGTGAGCTTGACGTTGAGATTGCTCATGATGAGGAGCAGGGTAAGGATGCCGCTGCAAAGCGTGCTCTTCTCGCTAAGTTTGATGCCTTCCAGGAGGCAAACCCAATGCTCGGCCTCCGTGGCTGCCGCCTTGGTCTTGTCTATCCAGAGCTCAATGTTATGCAGGTTCGCGCTATTGCAAGCGCAGCTGCAGAGCTCAAGCGCGTTGGTCTTGACCCTCGCCCAGAGATCATGGTTCCTCTGGTTGGCTTCGAAGAGGAGCTCATCCAGGTCCGTGAAGAGGTTGAGCAGACCATCAAGCAGGTTGCTGACGAGTACGGTGTTGAGCTCAACATCCCAGTTGGTACCATGATCGAGCTCCCACGTGCAGCTATCATGTCTGAGGAGATTGCTAAGCACGCAGACTTCTTCTCCTTCGGTACTAACGACCTCACCCAGACTTGCCTTGGCTTCTCTCGTGACGACGTTGAGTCCGCATTCATGCCTCTCTATCTTGAGCGCAAGATTGTTAAGACCAATCCATTTGCAACCCTTGATAAGGGTGTCGCAGAGCTTGTCCGCATGGGCGTTGAGGGTGGCCGTAAGGGTAATCCTAACCTCACCATTGGTGTCTGCGGTGAGACTGGTGGCGATCCAGAGTCCATCCACATGTACTACAACCTTGGTCTTGACTATGTCTCCTGCTCACCATACCGTGTACCAATTGCACGTCTTGCTGCAGCACAGGCTAAGATTCAGGCTAACGGTGGTCCACAGAAGATTGCTACTAAGTAGGTTTTCTTCTAGACACACTGCAACAAACTCTAGAGGGCGGCTTCGGTCGCCCTCTTTTGCTAGACAGTAATATCCTGCTATTATGTGGTAAAGATGCAGGTACAAGGAGGGTCTATGTTATCCATTCAACGAGAAGATCTTGAAGCTCGCGAGCATCAAATCTTATCTCCTGAAGCGGCTTTTTCTGATCAAAGTAAAGGCCGCGCGGTAGCAGAGGAACCTGACCAGTACCGTACCTGTTATCAGTGTGATAGAGACCGTATTTTGCATAGCAAGAGCTTCAGAAGACTTGCTCACAAGACACAGGTTTTTCTCGCCCCAGAAGGGGACCACTATAGAACCCGTCTTATTCATACGCTTGAGGTTTCGCAGATTGCTCGCTCAATTGCGCGTCCTCTTGGCTTAAACGAAGACCTGACTGAGGCAATTGCACTTGGACATGATTTAGGTCATACGCCGTTTGGCCATATTGGCGAGAAGGCGCTTTCGCACGCCATTAGCCTATATAGGGGAATGGACCCCGATGCTCCAGGAAATGAGTATATTTTTGCCCATAATCAGCAAAGTGCTCGTATTGTCGAGTATCTGGAGAAAGACGGCCAGGGTCTTAATCTTTCTCATGAGGTCATTGATGGTATTAGATGTCACTCAGGCAACCTACGTGCAGAAACAGCAGAAGGAAGAATTGTTGCCATATCGGACCGTATTGCGTATGTAACGCACGATATTGATGACGCAAAACGAGCAGGACTTCTTTCGGAGGAGTATCTCCCAACTGAAGCTCGAGAGGTGTTGGGAAATAGCTCACCTGAGCGTATTGAAAACATGGTTCACGATATTGTCTCCGAGAGTTCTCGCGTAGGCGACATTAAAATGACCGACTCCATGTGGGGCGCCATGATGACCATGAGAGCATTCCTGTTTGCTAATCTGTACGCATCAGGAGACGCAAAATACGAAGAACCCAAGGCATATGACCTCATCATTGAGCTGTTTGATTACTTTGTTAACCATTTAGATGAGGTTCCTGCAGAATACAAGTGTCATGACTTTGATCATCCAGAAATCCAAGTAGCAGATTACGTGTCTGGTATGACCGATAGATATGCAACCAGAGTGTTTGAAGATCTTCGCCTGCCTCGTTCCTGGGGTAAAAGAAGATATGTAAAGTAAGTTTTATCCAAACTAACCCTTGTACAGTGGAAAGTATTCACGTATACTTTCCGTCTGTGTGTTAACTATGTGTCGTTCGCAAGGGCGTCGGCACCTCTAGAGATGAGGAAACAATGGACTACATTCGCGCTATTGAGCGTCAGCAGATCCGCGAGGACATTCCTGAGGTCCGCGTTGGTGACAACGTAAAGGTTCACTATCGCATTGTCGAGGGTGACCGTACTCGTGAGCAGGTCTTCCAGGGTGACATCATTCGTCTTTCCGGCGAGGGTTCCCGTGAGACTTTTACCGTTCGTAAGATCAGCTTTGGCATTGGTGTTGAGCGTACTTTCCCACTTCACTCACCAAAGATTGCTAAGCTTGAGGTTCTTCGCCACGGTGTTGTTCACCGCGCTAAGCTCTACTTCCTGCGCGATCGTGTTGGTAAGGCTGCTCGTCTTCGCGAGAAGCGCTAATCAACTTCATATGCTCTTTAAAGCCGCC
>CAJZGX010000098.1:0-4764 GCA_916048235.1 uncultured Atopobium sp. | reverse complement strand
CTTAGTTCAATGAGTGCAAGACGTGGTAGTATTACTTACACAAGCTGTGATGAGGACAGTAGCTGGGTAGCGCAAATCTCAAGCGAGCGGAGTTGGTGGAAGTCCGCATTTGCGTCCGTGTGAACATCACCTCGGAGCTGCAGTTCAAACGTACAGGTTTTTGTACTAGTAGATGCTGCCGGAAATGGTCGCCGTGACAGGCCAGCCGAGTAAACGGACATATCCGTCGCTGGGTGGTTACAACGAAGTGTATTGTGGCGCTTCGTCCCAGCTGTGAGGGACGGGCGCTTTATTTGTGCCCAGAAAGGTTGTGCTTGATGGCAAACGAGTACAAAAAGACCACCAACCTGCCAAACACAGGCTTTCCTATGCGCGCATCACTTGCGCAGAACGAGCCTCAGCGTTTGGCTGATTGGGACCAAAACAACGTCTATGAACTCCTGATGAAGAAGAATGAGGGACATGACAAGTTTGTCCTTCATGATGGACCTCCTTATGCAAACGGTCCAATTCACCTGGGTCACGCACAGAATAAGATTTCCAAGGACATCATCAACCGCTATAAGGCTATGCGGGGCTTCCAGACTCCTTATGTTCCTGGTTGGGACTGCCACGGTCAGCCAATCGAGCACAAGGTTGAGCAGATGCTTGGCACAGAGAAGTTCAATCAGTTATCTACCGAGAAGATCCGTGAGCTTTGCCGCAAGATGGCAGTTGAGCAGGTAGATACCCAGCGTCAGGGCTTTAAGCGCCTTGGTGTTTTGGGCGAGTGGGATAACCCTTATCTCACTTACGTCAACGATTACGACGCAACTGATGTTGAGATCTTCAAGGCAATCTACGACAAGGGCTCTGTGTATAGAGGAACCAAACCTGTTCACTGGTGTACTCATGACCACACTGCTCTCTCTGAGGCTGAGATTGAGTATCACGATGTCACCTCTACCGCAATCTTTGTTCGCTTTGAGCTAACTACTGTTCCTGAGGGTCTTGAGGCTTACGCAGGTAAGACTTGGGTAGACATCTGGACTACAACTCCATGGACTATGCCAGCAGACGAGGCAGTTATTCTGCACCCTGAGGCTAACTATGTTGCTCTTGAGCTTCCTGACGGACACATAGAGATTGTTGCTGAAGCTCTTGCAGAGAAAGCTGCTGCCAAGTTTGGTTATACCGATTGGAAGCTTGCTCAGGACGTAGAAGGTAATACTTGGAAGAAGACTGGCGTTGAGCTTGCAGGCAATGAGTATAAGCAGCCAATCTTTGGTGACCTTGGTAACACTGGTAGATTTATCTATGCAGAGTACGTTACCCTTGACGACGGTACTGGTGTTGTTCACTCCGCACCTGGTCATGGCGTAGATGACTATAACGCTGGTGTTCGCTTTGATATTCCACAGACTATGCCTGTTGATGATGACGGCCACTTCTTCAAAGGTGACGGTCAGGGCACTGGTGGCCCCTTCTCTGGTATGGAGGTCAATGAGGCTAACCCTGACATTGTTCAGTGGCTCAAAGACCGTGGAACGCTCATCCTTGCAGAAGAGATTACCCACAGCTATCCACACTGCTGGCGTTGTAAAGAGCCCGTTATCTTCCGTGCAACAAGCCAGTGGTTTGTCTCCATGGATAAGATTGGTCTGCGTCAGCAGGCAGCAGAGGAGCTTACAAAGGTTAAGTTCTATCCTGCAAACGCGGTAAAGCGTATTGGTTCTATGGTTGAAGGCCGTCCTGACTGGTGCATTTCCAGGCAGCGCAACTGGGGTGTTCCAATCCCTGCTTTCACTTGCGAGGATTGTGGCGAAACCGTTATCAATGACCAGACACTTGACGCTGTCATCAAGCTTTTCCGCGAGAAGGGCTCTGATGCTTGGTTTACCGACGATCCTAAGACCTATTTAGGAGACGCTTGCGTCTGTCCTAAGTGTGGCGGCCACAATCTCAAGGCAAACAAGGATATTCTGGACGTTTGGTGGGATTCTGGTGTTTCTCACACTGCTGTTTGCAAACACCGTCCAAACCTTAAGTTCCCAGCTGATATGTATCTTGAGGGCTCCGACCAGCACCGTGGTTGGTTCATGAGTTCCCTCATGACTTCTGTTGGAGCCTACGGAGTTGCTCCTTACAAGTCTGTTGTCTCACAGGGCTTTACGCTTGATGGACAGGGACGCAAGATGAGTAAGTCTCTGGGCAATGTCATTGATC
This sequence comes from uncultured Atopobium sp., assembly GCA_916048235.1. Taxonomy (GTDB): domain Bacteria; phylum Actinomycetota; class Coriobacteriia; order Coriobacteriales; family Atopobiaceae; genus Lancefieldella. The sequence goes on along the minus strand of CAJZGX010000098.1, from coordinate 2,559 downwards.
CAAATGCCGTTTGTGCTGAGCGTGGCGCAGACGTCCTACGCCTTTGGGTTGCTTCTGTTGACACTTCAACTGACGTTCCTTGCGATGACGCCATTCTTTCCCAGGTAGGCGATGCATACCGTAGGTTCAGAAACACCCTGCGCTTCCTTCTTGGCGAGCTCGAGGGCCAGTTTGATCCTGCTACCGATGCAGTTGCTGTAGCGGACCTTGAAGAGTACGACCGTCTTGTTCTTGCACGTATGTGCGAGGTTCATGCTGCAGTCACTGAGGCTTACGAGGGATATCGCTTTAATAACGTCTTCCGTACCCTCTACGATTACATCATTGAGCTTTCCAACGGTTATTTGAACGCAACTAAGGACCGTATGTACTGCGATGCTGCAGATTCTGCAACACGCAGAAGCGCTCAGACTGTTTGGGCAGAGATTCTCTCCATGCTTGTTCATGACCTGCAGCCAATTCTGGTCTACACCACCGACGAGGCTATGCAGTTCCTGCCAGAGTCCATGCGTGACGGCCAGAAGTACGCAGCTCTTCTCGACTGGTATAAGGCTCCTATGAGCACTGACGAGTACACAGCATTGCTTCCTGCATATCAGGTACTGGTTGATGCTCGCGCCGCATACACTAAGGCATACGAGACCGCTCTTGAGGCAGGTGTTGTTACCGAGAAGACCACGCAGGCTACTCGTGCAGAGGTTACCCTTACCGCTGAGCAGGCTGCATCCATTTCTCATGCTGGCCTTGACTTTGCTGAGGCATTTGTCTGCTCTGAGGTTACCGTCTCCGAAGATTCTGAGCTGAGCGTAAGCGTCTATCCTGCAAACGGCGAGCGCTGCGACCGTTGCTGGAACTATCGCGAGCTTGGTGAGGATCACCTTTGCCACCGCTGCCACGACGTTGTTGCGTAAATGAACACTGATCAGCAGCAACATATAACTCACACACTAGTGACCCGCCTTGCAGTTCTCTGCGGGGCGGGCGCTGTTGCCTGTGTGTTTGACCAGGTAACCAAGCTCTGGGTACGAACCTCAATTCCAGAGGGAACCGCAGTACCTTTTATCCCAGGTGTTATGGAGCTCTTCCACGTAAGTAACACCGGTGCAGCGTTTTCTGTAGGCTCTGGAAATGCCCTCTTTTTTGTGGCTCTCACTGCCGTGGTTATCGCCGCTCTTGTGGGTTTTGTAGTTCGCGAGAAGAACCTCCCGCTGCCGCTTATTGCGCTTTTGGGAGGCGTTACAGGTGGCGGAATTGGTAACGCTATTGACCGTGTTTTGTATGGTCAGGTTACTGATTTCTTTGCTACAACTTTTGTTAATTTTGCCGTGTTTAATGTGGCAGATATCTTTGTGACCTGTGGCATCCTTATTGCTTTTGTGTACTGGATAATCTGGGACAAAAAGCAACAGCAGGGTAGCGGCAATGAATGAGCGTATCGTTGACATACTAGTTGGACCAGAAGGAGATGGCGTCCGATTAGACGCGTTTCTTTCTGCCCAAGACACACTTCCTTCAAGAAGTGCTTGCGTAAAGCTGGTAGAAGAGGGAAGAGTAACCATCAACGCTACGCTTGCCACCTCTAAGTCAGAAAAACTCATGCTGGGTGATAGGCTCTTGGTATCACTTCCAGACGCGGAGCCTCAAATAGGACTTTTACGTCCAAACCCAGATATTCCCCTTGATATTCGCTTTGAGGACCAGTACCTCATAGTGCTCTCCAAGCAAATTGGCCTAGTTTGCCACCCATCGCCTGGCCACGTTGATGACACCCTGGCAAATGCGCTGGTAGCACACTGTGGCTACGAGCACTTAGGAATGCTTCAGGGAGAAGAACGTCCTGGTATTGTGCATCGTCTTGATATGGATACGTCTGGTCTTATGCTGGCAGCAAAGTCAGACGAGGCGCAAAAGGCTCTTCAAGACCTCATTAGGCTGCGCGTGCTTGACCGACGCTACATTGTGCTGGTGCAAGGCTATGTTGCCCACGATTCTGGCACTATTGAAACGGGTATTGCTCGCTCAACGCGAGACCGTCTCAAAATGACCATATCAGACGCTCCTGGCGCACGAGAGGCCATTACCACCTTTAGAACGCTTGAGCGCTTTGAAGCGGGCAGAAAAGGCGAGGGTTACTCGCTTCTTGAGTGCCATCTCTATACAGGTCGCACACACCAGATTAGAGTTCACATGCGCCACATTGGTCATCCTGTTGTCGGCGATCAGCTCTACGGTAAAAAAGATACAAGCCTTAACCTTGGCCTTAACAGGCAGTTTTTACACTCCTGGCACGTTCAGTTTGAGCACCCTTTTACGGGCGAGAATATCGTGGTAGCAGACACACTACCAAAAGACCTGCAAGAAGCCCTACTCTCTCAGAGCACTATGTCTATGGGAAGGACTTCTGTAGGAGATGAGATTTGTCCACAGTTGTAATATGACTAAAAAGTGTCGCTTCTCATTTCACGTGGTGTAAGAGAAAAGTAGTCTTTAAATTTCTTATAAAACTCTGTTGTTCCACCATAGCCAATCATTGAAGAAATAGTAGAGACAGGCAATTTG
>CAJZGX010000097.1:0-4899 GCA_916048235.1 uncultured Atopobium sp. | reverse complement strand
GAACTTTTTGGACATAGTTCATAAGGACTCTTCTATCTATTTAGGAATCTCTTTTTATTTCTTTCAATAGTATATAGATAAGACCAAGCAGGAAACAAAGTTCCTGCTTGGTCTCTGCGGTGCCGTATGTTAAATACGTCTATTTCTGAGGATACAGAGCCTCAAGGATCTTCTCGGCAGAATCGAATGCGCGTGGCGAGTAATCGATGTACTCTGAGTATGGAATCTCTACGATGCTCTTGTTGGCAATAGCTGGAACGTTCTGCAGGGAACTCTCGCCCAGAAGGGTGTCTTTAGCTGCGGCGTCAGTTGCTTTATTGCGCTCTGCGGTGACGTAAATAATGACGTCAGGGTTGAACTTAATCAAATTCTCGTACGTCAGGCCGTTTGCAGACTGAGTTGTCGCAGGAGTAGCTCCAAGCTGGTCGATGATAGTAAACTCAAGGCTCTTCTCGCTACCGCCAAAGAGACCAAACGTGCCGTCCTTGAGGTTGGTCATAACCAGCACGGTCTTCTTTGCATCTTTCTCGTGTGCTTTAACGCGCTCGTTAATGGCATCAAGGCGCTTCTGCAGGTCAGCGGTATAGGTGTCGGCATTGCTCTGAACATCAAAAATAGATCCAAGGTTCTTAATATCAGAAATAATTCCGGCAAGCGTTGGATCGCCCTGCTCAGAAGATGCCAGCTGTGTATAGACAGAAATGCCTAGGTCAGCGTAGTCCTTTGGAGAAGTCTGGTCCTTTGAAGTAAAGAGACGAGAGCGGCCCACAATAAGGTTTGGATTAGCGGCAACAACAACCTCGCGAGAAAGGCTCTTCTTATCGCCCAGCTGCTTGATTTTTGCATACTCGTCAGCAATATCTGAAGGCATTGGTGCATCAGGCTTGATAGTGCCAATAATCTTGGAGCCAAGGCCCAGACGCAGCAGAATCTCAGCGGCGGAGTCTGTCAAGGTAACAACACTCTCAGGAGCCTTATCAAACTTGGCCTCAAACTCGTTGCCGTCACCGTCGTAGAGCTTGAACGATACGGGATAGCTTGTATTGGCCGACTTCTTTTCTTCAGTAGTCGAGGTAGATGGGCTAGACGTTGCATTGTTGCACGCAGTAAGACCCAGTCCAGCAGCAGTTGCAGCAAATCCTGCCGCAATGCTCAAAAAATTCCTTCTCGTAAAGAGATTTGAACTTACACGAGGATCCATCGGATATCCTTTCATTCATCTGTTGATATTCAACAGGCGATTAATACACGTAATCAATGCTGATACCGTTTCCAGCAGTTGATGGCCTCACTGCACCTTCAACGCCATACACATCAGCAAGTAACTCAGGGGTCACAATCTCCTCAGGTGTTCCCTCGGAAACAATAGTCCCCTCTTTTAAGAAATACAGGCGGTCGACATAATGAGCTGCCATCACAATGTCATGCAAAACAGCCAGGCAGCTGATACCAAGATTGCGAACAAGGCGCAAAATATCAATCTGGTACGTAATATCCAGGTGATTAGTAGGCTCATCAAGCACCAGAAACTCTGGTTCCTGAGCCAACGCACGAGCCAACATGACACGTTGTTTCTCGCCACCTGAAAGCGTGGCAAACGAGCGATCTTCAAAGCGAGAAAGGCCAACTTTCTGAATGACGTCAGAAACGATTGCCTCGTCGTGATCGGTTTCTTTTGACAGCGCCGACTGATGAGGGCTGCGCCCCAGCGACACAATCTCGCGAACGGTAAAGTCAAAGGACAACGAGTTAAACTGGCTTACAACTGCAACTTTGCGGGCAAAGTCACGACGTGATATCTCAGTGGCGTCGCGCCCGTCCCACAAAATCTGACCGTCATAGCGATGACCAAGGCCATAAATTGCCCGCAAAAGCGTAGACTTGCCTGATCCGTTAGGGCCAAGGATGCCCACAAACTCGCCATCTGCCACGTTAAGCGAGACGTCCTTTACAATCGGCTTGTTGTGAATGGTGACCGAAACATTTTGCACTTCAAGGCGCATGTTACTCACCATCCCTAAAGCTGTAGTTGCGGGCAACCATGATGTAGACAAAGAACGGCGCACCAACAACAGCGGTCAGAATGCCAATAGGAACTTCGGCGTTGCCCAGGATGGTTCGAGCACAGGCATCTGCCCAGAGAATGAAAATAGCTCCAAGTACCAGCGCAGTTGGAACCAGCCTTCGGTGATCGGATCCAACAAACGAGCGCGCAATATGCGGAATGATAAGACCAACAAAACCGATGGTTCCCACTGATGAAACCAACGTGCCAACCATAAGCGCAGAAATGGTCAAGTATGCCCATCTGCACAAATTGGTATTGAGACCAAGCGTTGTAGCAGCCTCGTCTCCCATTAGAAGCACATTGAGAGAGCGGAACTGCGTTAAGAAAAACACACTGACGAGAAGTACTACAACAACGGAAACGCCAACATTTCCCCAGCTTGCTCGTGCTAAAGAGCCCATGGTCCAGAACTTCAGATCCATCATGCCCTCAGCGTTGGCGGCAATAGTAATAATGAAATTAGAAAGAGCTGTGAACAGGGCATTCAAAATCATGCCCGAAAGAACAAGCTTTGACGACGTCATATGTCCGCCGGTAGACGCCAGCAACAAAACGCCAATCGTGGCAATTGTTGAGCCGATAAACGAGAACAGCGGCACCGAAGAAATTCCCACAACGTGTACCGCGCCGGCTCCAAGCATGATGGCACAGGTGGCTCCGCACGAAGCTCCTGATGAAATGCCCAATATATACGGCTCAGCCAAGGTGTTTTGAACTGACGCCTGCATGACAACACCCGCAAGCGCAAGGCCAGCTCCGGCTACCACTCCTAAGATGATGCGGGGAAAGCGCAGCGACCAAACGACCTTCTCGACAGGTCCTCCTGCAGCTAGAGCCTCCGGTAGCGGCATGCCAAAAAGATGATGTGTCAGGACGGCATATGCGTCTTGTAGGGACACGCCGATGGCACCCATCGTTGAAGTTATTACAATGCTCGCTGCCAGAATTGCAACGAGAACGCCCATGAAAAGACGGAACGGTCCGGCTTTTCTTATCATACGATACCCCTCTAAAGTGACGCTGCTTTTTGCACACAACGTACAACGTACAATGCGCGTTACACAGAAGCAGCGGAATTTTCCAAAGTTAACTATATATTACTTTTTGAATTGTGAGAAGACTGCGCGTTGAGAAATGCTTAAAATACCTACATCCCTCCGTGGGATGCTCTCCGCGAGGCGGCTACTGCGAGACGACGCCGGTACCAACAGGCAATAACAAACGAGGTCAGACGAGGAACTTCATGGATCTATCAGCTTTACCAGACAACACAATCACTATCGGAGAGCGCTCCGAAGTTCCTGGCCTTCTTGTTATTCTCCATGGTTCCCTGCTGATGCCAAAGATAGCTGCGCTTCTTGCTTCCGGGAAACTTGACGCGACCAAGCTCCCCCAATGCCTCACTATTACCACGCCGTCTAATCAAGACTGCTATTCTCCTTGGCCAGCGGCAAGCGCACGAACAGAAGCTCCAAATTTTGGAGGATTTGGAAGAGAATTTCTTTCTGACGTCGTACTTCCAGCTGTCGAGAAGTACGCTGCTCTAGCTACTCATACCGCAGAGGATACGTGTCCTCTTACCTTGCTAGGCTATTCTTTGTCGGGTCTGTGCGGCCTTTTTGAGATGCAGACAACCTGCCGCTTTGACCAGTACCTTCTTGCGAGCCCAAGCACGTGGTTCCCTAATTTTGTTGAAACTTTTGATACCAGCCATGTGCGTTCGAACATTCGCTGGTGCATTGCAAGCGGAGAAAACGAAGGAAAAAACCATCCTGAGCCCCTGCGCTCAGTGAGAAAGACAACAGATGCACTGGTTGAGAAGCTGGCGCCTGCTGCTCCGAATTATCAACGTTTGCTGGATTCTTACGATCATCACAAGGGTCTTGAACTGAGGTTGCAGCGTTTGTTGAACTTTGGCTTTGATGCGTAGAGAGCCGTTTTTCTGAGGAGAGACGATTTTATGCATGAAGACGATCTGTCTTCCCTGCTGCGACAACTGGCCGAAACGGCTTTCCCAGCCTCTAATAATTGCTAACAAAAAACCCGCCGATGGCGGGTTTGAAATTCTTATGGTCGCGGGGGCAGGATTTGAACCTACGACCTTCGGGTTATGAGCCCGACGAGCTACCAGACTGCTCCACCCCGCAATGTAAACGCTTGCGCGAACAAGTACTATACCTCGCAGCTCTCTCTACGTCAAGCAAAATCGACGATTTTCTCGCCATAAAGGTATGAGGCTTGCGTACAAGAGCCAAGAAAGTTGCACTGTCGCCAGCACAAGTGGGGTCATACGGCTAAACTATTGATACTGTCTTTGGGGCGCTGTGCTTGCGCCAAACAGCTATCGAAGGACTTTTGAGGATGACATTACACGAGCTCCTGGCGCTCTTTACCAGCAAGAACATCGAGTACACTACCGCGCATCTTGACGCGGTGGATCAAAACGCACAGCTTACCGATGTTGCAAGCGATTCTCGTGAGGTCACCCCTGGCTCGCTGTTTGTCTGCAAGGGCACACACTTCTCGCCAGCGTATCTGGCAAGCGCGGTGGAGGCTGGGGCTGTTGCGTACCTCTGCCAGCAGACGCTTGCGGAGGAGTTGCAGGCAGTGGCGCCAAACGTAGCTGCTATTTGCGTGGATGACGTGCGCCTTGCCATGGCCTACGCGGCCGCAGGCGTTGCGGGCCACCCCGACAAGAAGCTCACCACCATCGGTATTACGGGCACAAAAGGCAAGTCTACCTGCTCATATATGCTGCGCGCCATTCTTGACGGCGACGAGCCGTACTCCAAGTGCGGCGTGATTGGCGGTATTGAGGTGTTTGACGGCAA
>CAJZGX010000096.1:0-4958 GCA_916048235.1 uncultured Atopobium sp. | reverse complement strand
ATTCATCAGGTAGAGCACCAGCTGTATCCTGAGGTGTTGCAGCTTTTTGCTCAGGATAAAGTCCACGTTGAGGGGCAAAAGGTTCGCATAGAGTTAGGCGAGTAAATGTCGAGAAGTGCCCGGATTAAACTGAGCGACGTAGCTACATCGCGAGTCAATAACCTGAACTTTATAAGGTTTGTTGCCGCGCTGATGGTCATTGTGTCCCACTGTTATGCAGTTGTTTTGGGTGGCGATGCTGGTAGCTATCTCTTGAAGTTTACTGGTGACCGCTTGAGTCCAGGCGGTGTTTCTGTTGGCGTTTTCTTCCTCTTTGGTGGATTTTTGATTGCACGCAGCTGTGAGCACCATCCTGAGGCAAAAAAGTTTTTCTCGGCACGTATTTTGAGGCTTTTTCCGGAGCTTTTGTTTGTTGTGATTCTGACCGCATTTGTGTTTGGCCCACTATTCTCAACGCTTTCACCTGTGGAGTATTTTACTAATCCACAGACGTACAAGTACCTGCTCAATGGTGTCTTGATTATGGTTCATCAGTTGCCGGGAGTGTTTACCAACAATCCTTCGGGCGATGTGGTCAATGCTGCACTATGGACGCTTCCTGTTGAGTTTATCTGCTATATCTTGTGTTTTATCAGCTATAAACTCACCAAGTTTGACAAGAAGAAATTTTTGCTGCTCTCGATACCTGTTTTTGCGTTGGCAGCAGTGTATTACGTGAAGTTTTCTCCGCTTCAGCTCAGTGTTGTACGTGCGGTTCTTCTATTTTATCTGGGTGTTTTGATCTGGGTGCTCAGAGACCATATTACTATCTCGCCTGTTTTGGGCCTTGCGACGATTGTTCTGTGGTTCGTTATGGTTTTTGGCGGCATCGATAATCTGGCAATGCTGACGGTTTTCCCTATTGCTTGCTTCTGCCTTGCATACGGAATGGGCAACCACTTTAGTAAATTTGGCACCAAATTTGAGCTGTCCTATGGTATTTACCTTTGGGCTTTTCCTATTCAGCAAGCGTTGGTCCAGTATTTTCCCGCGTGGAATCCTTATGCAAATGCACTGGTTGCAGCTTTGTTGGCAACTTGCGGAGCGTTTGTGAATCATTTTGTTGTTACTGCTCCGCTTGGAAGATTCCTTAAAGGGCGCCGTCAGAAAGCTCTTGAAGCGCAGAAGTCTTCCGAAGTACAGACACCTTCAGAAGAGCAGTCGGGTGCTTAAAGGAAAAGTGCCCAGATTAAACTGAGCGATGCAGCAACAACGCGCGGTTATTTTGCTAGGCCCACTAAATAGAATGCGGTTTGCATATACGCAAACGATGCAACGCCCCAGATAAGAGGCACAGTTATGTCCCTAATAGTCTGCAGAGTCTCGTGAGTAGAGTGTTTGGCTACTTGTGTGAAGACACCACAGACAATAATAAGGACGCCAATGCCCACAAAGGCTGGAACAAGGAATTGCTGTTTCAGCGGGGCTTCGATAGTAAGAAACATTAGGGCGATAAAAAATGCGATGCCCACAAAAATATAGAAGAGCATGAGCATTCCAAAACGGAGTAAATCAAAGTTTGTGTGCTTAAAAACTTTGCTCAAGTTCCTCTTTCCAAGAAGCAGATACACCGTAAAAAAGTAAAAGGCAGCCATAGGAATACAGATAACCTTGTAGACATCCATAAGCGCCATATGACCGCCTTATTTGTTGAGTTTGCTTGTTGCATGTTTCTTCGCTTATAGTAGCGCAGTTAGCGCAGTAACAAGTCCAAAGAGAATACCAGGGGCGTTAGCAATCATAATGGGAACATCGCGTTCTTTCTTGAAAGCGCCGTAAACAAACCAGACAGTGCAGTTGATCATGGCAACTAGTGGTTGGATGAAGCTACCTTTATTGCCAGCAAGATTGTTGGTAATCTGCGGGATATAAGAAACATACATCATGACTGATAGAATGCTGCCAAATTGACCTAGCTTGTTGAAGAAATTCTCGTCAAAAGAAAGTGCGTGCTTTTCTGTCATGTAAAGTAACCTCCAATGCCTAACAAACAGATTGCTGATACTTACCCAAGTACCAAACAAGATATTCGTCAGTTTGTTGTAGAATAACTTGCATCAATCCATTGACACAGCTCATCAAAGTCAACAGAGCCATCTAAAAGCGCAGAGATCCAATTACCGTACTGATTCGCAACGTATTCAAACAGCTTTTCTCGCATAATCTGGCCTCCCTAGTCTATATCTTATTATGATTGACAGCTTCTCTATGGAGAAGTTGAAATTGTCATTATCTCCAGCGTACGCGCCCTAAACAGCTATACTAAATGTGTTTATTTATGTAATAAAAAGTCCAAGTGAAGGGCGTCATATGAGCCGAGTTTCTCGTAGAGAAGATGAGTTCTACAGCATGTTCTCTGAGTTTTCAGCGCTGATTGTTTCAACAGCAAAACTGTTTGTCTCCTATATGGAGTCATTCCCAAGTTCAGAAGATTATGAAGTCCAAATCAAGAACTACGAGACACTCTGCGATGACCAGGTAGGAAAGATTATTTCCACCCTCAACACATCCTTTATCACGCCATTTGATCGCGAGGACATTTCACGTCTTGCTCTGCTTATGGATGAGATTGCAGATGGTATTGAGAGCGTCTCTGCACACCTCAGCATGTATGACATCAAAGAAATGCGTCCAGAGGCTGTTCAGGTAGCACATCTGATTCTGTTTGCATCAGAGGAGCTGCAAAAGGCCTTTGATCGTCTCCCTGATTATCACAAGGATGACTCGGTCATTCGCCATACACGCTCTACAAATGAGTATGAGGACCAGGGCGATGTCGTTTACCGCAACGCTCTGAGCTCTATCTTCAGAAACGTTGATGATCCGATTGAGGTTCTTAAGTGGAAGAGCCTTTTGGATAGACTTGAGTCTACTCTTGACGCTTGCAAGCACGTTGCAAACGCCGTTCAGAATGTCATTGTGAAAAATGGCTAGTATCTTGCTTATTGCGGTACTTGTTTCCGCTCTGATATTTGAGTTCATTAACGGCTTCCATGACACCGCAAATGCTATTGCTACCACGGTGTATACCAAGGCTTTGCCTCTACGCACAGCAATTATCATGTCGGCTATCATGAACTTTATCGGCGCGCTTATGAGCGAGAAAGTTGCCATGACCATTGCGTCTGGTCTGGTTGATATTCAGCTACAGCTTTACGTTATTTTTGCTGCACTGATGGGAGCCATTATTTGGGACCTCTTTACCTGGTGGTTCTCAATCCCAAGTTCGTCTTCGCATGCGCTCATCGGCAGCCTTATTGGTGCAACCATTGTTTTTACCGGCAGCACAGGTCACATTCTTTGGGCGGGTGTCCTAGAGAAAGTTGTTATTCCTCTGTTTACTTCGCCTCTTATTGGTATGGCCCTGGGCTACTTTATTATGAAGCTGGTATTTGAGATCTTTGCTGATTGGCCACCTAAAAAGGCACATGGCCTGTTCCACCGTCTTCAGGTGCTCTCAGCTGCGTTTATGGCATACAGCCACGGCAATAATGACGCTCAGAAGACCATGGGAATCATCACGTTGGCCCTGGTTACTGCCGGTCTTCACGACCCTTCTACCGGCATTCCTCTGTGGGTCAAGCTTCTCTGCGCAACCACCATGGCACTGGGCACCTCCATTGGCGGCGGCCGCATTATGCGTACCGTTGGCGATGGTGTTACCAAGCTCACGCCAGTTATTGGCTTTGTCGCTGAAACAAGTTCTACCGTTGCAATTGAGATCATGACTGCACTTGGAGCACCAGTTTCCACTACACAGGTCATCACCACATCCATCATGGGCGCAGGATCTGCTCGTCGTCGCAGCTCCGTGCGCTGGGGTGTTGCGCGCAAGATTATTGCCGCTTGGTTTGTGACGCTGCCAGCCACCATGGCACTTGGCGGACTTATTGCATTCCTGACCAGCTTTGTTCTGGCATAACCAATGCTCAACGTTGTACTGGTAGAGCCCGAGATTCCCGCAAATACGGGAAACATTGGTCGCACCTGCGTAGTGAGCGGGACTCACTTGCACTTAGTGGGCCCGTTGGGTTTCTCGCTTGATGACAAAAGCCTCAAACGAGCAGGCATGGCCTACTGGCAAAGCCTTAACGTTTCTGTCTACGATAACTGGGATCAATTTCTGGAGAAGAACGGTCTAGCCCAAGCATCTGGCGCACCTGCTGGGGACGCTGCACACGACGCTGTCTCCACGGTCGACGGCACCTCCGCAACCAGTAGATCCCCGCTGCACTTCCTTACTAAGAAAGCTAAAAAGACCTATACGCAGGCAACGTATTGCGATGGAGATTACCTCATCTTTGGTAAGGAAAGCCTGGGATTATCCGAGGAGCTTCTGGCACAGCACGCAGATGAGTGCGAGAGAATCCCAATGCTGCAAGACTCCGCAAGCCTGGTTAATCGTGAGGACTGGAGTCAAAAACACGATGCGCTTGATGGCGATGACCAGTATGCTCACCCAGCGCTTTTGCAGCAGGATATCTGCGGAAACTTTATCGATCCTAACGAGTTCTCGGTCAGTGCGCTAAACGTTTCAAATGCTGCCGCCATTGTGCTGTATGAGGCGCTGCGACAGATTGGCTTTCCGGGAATGGATGTCTAAGAATTAGTTTGTTGAGTTTGTTTATGATGTAGAACGAAAAAAGTGTCAAGAATGGCTACAGAGGTGAGACGCGTGTTAATTAAAATCCGACAACACCATTAGGTGCTGTCGGATTTCTAAATTAAACTTGCTGCTTAATCACTATAAAGCGGTGAGGAATGTTAATCCGCCTAAAATTACACCAGCAGTATTTGGAATAATGAGAATCCAGTCCTTTTTGGGCTCTTTAGTCCAACCATAGATGACCCAAATGAGACAAGAAACTGCTGCAAATAGCGGCTGAAAAGGTTGAGCTTTGTCTCCCTGCAAGTTTGCG
>CAJZGX010000095.1:0-5011 GCA_916048235.1 uncultured Atopobium sp. | reverse complement strand
TTATGTATGTAGTTAATGAATATTCTTAATGGGATTTGTGCTGCATTAAGTTCAAAACAAGTGGGTACACTTTCAAACGTTCTCGTGATGCAGATTTTTTATGGGTTGATTCGGAGAGATTTCATGGCTGCTATGAACGAAAAGGACTATTACGCCATCCTTGGTGTTTCTGAGTCCGCGACAGCTGAAGAAATTAGAAAAGCTTTTCAAACTAAAGCTCGTAAGCTTCATCCAGACATCAATAAAGAGCCCGATGCTGAAGAGCGTTTTAAAGAGGTTTCTGAGGCATATGCCGTTCTGTCAGATGCCGAGAAACGCCGTCGTTATGACGCAATGAGAAGCGGTTCTTTCTATGGCGGCGGCTATGGTCCTTCTGGTTATCCTGGTGGATCTGCCTATGGAGGTTCTCCTTTTGAGGGAGGCTTCCCGTTTGGTGATATCAACTTTAATAATTGGACCACTGGATCTCAAAAGCGCTCTCGTGCATACAAGCCTCAGACTGGTGCAGATATTGTCTACGACTTAACGCTGAATGATACAGACGCTAAAAATGGCGTTAAGAAAGGCATCACGTATCAGCGCTTTGTTACTTGTGATGCTTGTGCTGGTAAGGGATCTCAGCATAAAGCTGAGGCAACTACCTGTCCTACCTGCCACGGAACGGGCCATATTGACATTGATCTTTCTTCCATTTTTGGAGTAGGCAAGTTTAGAGTTGACTGTCCAGAGTGTGAAGGCGCTGGACATGTTGTACAGGACCCATGCGACGTTTGTGGTGGTTCTGGACGTGTTTTGTCTGCAAGCGAAATTATGGTTGATGTACCAGCTAATTCACATGATGGTGACCAGATCAGAGTGCCTGGAATGGGAAATGCAGGAACTAATTGTTCTGCAACTGGTGATTTTATCGTAAATATTAAGGTTCCTTCAGAGCAGTTGACGTTCCGCCAACGCGCGGGAGCTCGTATCACAGGTATAACTGCAATGCTTCTTGTGTTTGTGGCGCTTAATTTACGTTCACCACTATTTGCCATTGTGTTGATTCCGCTTTTGATATTTGGCATGAGAAACGTTCTTGCAGATGGCGTCAAGATGAACGCTGGCTGGTGGAGAAGTTTTGCAAATGCCTTTGTTTCGGGAATTATCAACGGTGCCTTCTACTCAATTATTATTATGACTTTGTATGCATGTACGGCCGGATTAGGCCATGTCGGCTATATGGGAATTTAAGTTTTAGGTTTTATAAGGGGAGAGTTAGTAAGCGTGGCAGAGAAGAAAGACTTCTACGAGCTCCTAGGTGTTGCTCGTGATGCAGACCAAAAAACAATCAAGCGAGCTTTTCTAAAGCTGGCAAGAAAGCTGCACCCTGATGTTTCTGATGATCCTCATGCAGAAGAGAAGTTTAAAGAGGTAAACGAAGCTTATTCTGTGCTTTCAGATGAGCAAAAGCGTGCCAACTATGACCGTTATGGTGATCCTAATGGTCCATCTGGTTTTGGCGGCGGCTATGTGGATATGTCAGATATCTTTGGCGGTGGTTTTGGCGGCTTTGGAGATATCTTTGATTCCTTCTTTGGCGGCGGTCATGGTGGTCGCGGCACTGCTCAGCGTACTCGTGGTAGTGATATGGGTATCAGGCTGTCCATTACGCTGGAAGAAGCTGCAGCCGGAGTTACAAAAACTATCTCGTATAACAGACTTTCTACCTGCGATGACTGTAACGGCACTGGTCTTGGTGAGGACGGAAAAATCGAAGACTGTCCACGCTGTCACGGAACGGGTACGGTAGTCCAGGTTCAAAATACCGTCTTTGGTCAGATGCAGTCTCAGACCGTATGTCCAGAGTGCCAAGGAACAGGCAAAAAAGTCGAACATGCCTGTGAGACCTGTGGTGGCCAAGGAAGAACTCCTGACCATGAGCGTGTTTCTGTTGAAATTCCTGCAGGCGTCCATTCTGGCCAGTCAATTTCTATTAACGGTAAAGGTGAAGCAGGTGTCAGGGGTGATACCTCTGGTGACCTTATCGTAACTATTGAGGTTTCCCAGCATAAAGACTTTGAGCGCAGGGGAGACGATCTCTTTACTTCGGTCAGCGTAGATTCTCTTGAAGCAATTGTTGGTACTACCGTTACCATTGACGGCATTATCAAAGATGAGACCATTGAGATTTCTATACCTGCAGGTTGTAAGTATGGTCAGCAGCTAAGTGTGGCTGGTAAAGGCATGCCTCGTTTGCATACTAAGGCTCGTGGAAACCTTTACGTTCTGGTTCACATTGAGACTTCAACTGGACTGACAAAAGATCAGTTGGAAACACTCACCTCACTTATTGATGAGCGTAAACAAAACTCAGCTCAAGAAACTCAAGATGAGTCACATACCACTCAATCTGAAGGCAGAGATTCTTCAGATCATAAAGACAAGAAAGCCAAAAAGGCTTCTAAGAAGAGGCGCTAATGGCTCATGGAATTGCGCTCATAAATCTTGGATGTAGGGTAAATCGCGTTGAGCTTGATTTAATGGCGGATTCTCTGCTTCGTATGGGATGTCGCATTGTTGAAGAAGATGAAGCTCAGGCAATTGTTATCAACACCTGCGCTGTTACCGCAGAAGCAGAAGCTAAGACGAGAAAGGCCGTTCGAAAAGCAGCGCTTATGCCAGGAGCTCCTCTTGTAGTAGCAACGGGTTGTGTTGCAAGTCTTTTTGCTGATGAACTTGCCTCGCTTGCTCCTAACGTTGTGGTAGAAGCCGAGAAGGACAAAGTTGCAGATAGGGTTCTTGAAGAGCTAGGCTTTGCACCAGAATCCGTAAGCGACGACGGACTTGTCATCTCCAAGCCTACTCCAACAGGTCGTACGCGCCCTGGCATCAAAATTCAAGATGGTTGCGATAATCGTTGCACCTTCTGCATTGTGTGGAAAGCACGTGGCGCAGGTAAGTCTCTTGATCCTCGTGAAGTTGTTTTGCAGGTAAAAGATGCTATGAGCAGGGGAGCTCAAGAGGTTGTTCTTACGGGAATCAACCTTGGCAGCTATAAGACTCAACTTGAGGATGAAGGTGGAAGAATTCTACGTCTTCCTGATCTTCTCGAGTATGTGCTTGAAAAAACCGAGGTTGGTCGCTTGAGGCTTTCTTCTCTTGAGCCACCAGATGTAAATGCTCGTTTGGTAGAGGTAATTGCTGCATCCAATGGAAGAATTGCACCTTTCCTGCATATCTGCCTTCAGTCCGGATGTGACGCTACGCTTGCTCGTATGGGCAGGGTGTATAGGACAGAGCTTTATCGCAAGGCTGTTGAGGAAGCTCGCTCGGTGCTGCCAACTATTGCTTTGGGAACGGACCTTATTGTTGGTTTTCCTGGAGAAACTGATAAAGAATTTGATGAGTCGTATGAGTTTTGCCGTCAGATGGGCTTTTCAAAGATGCATGTATTTAGGTATTCCAAGCGACCTGGAACGCCTGCGGCTACTGCTCCAAATCAGGTAGATCCAAAAGTGATGGCTGAGCGCGCAAAGAAAATGCGTGATCTGGGTAATGTTATGCGCTTTGATGCTGCTAAGAAGCTTGTTGGTACCTGCGATAATGTGGTGGTACAGTATCCTGGTAGGGGAATTTCTGGCGGTCTTTTTGATGTCCAGGTTGATCCTACTATTGAACTTGATGAACTTATCGCTATGCGCTTTGATGAAGTTTTACCTAATGGAACGCTAAAAGCTACTCGTTTATAAATTGGGGGAACATGGAGCCAACACAGATTCGCTTAACTATTCCTGATTCAGTGGATCCTTTATATCTGACAGGTCCAGCTGATAGTTTGCTCAGAGAAATTGAAGCGTCATGTGCGGCTCTTATTTCAGTCAGAGGCAAAGCAATCTTTTTGTCGGGAACTTCTCAAGAAATTGAGCAGTTAACGCTTATTTTTTCTCACCTCATTCAAATGGTCGAGTCTGGATCTAGGCCAACGCTTGAAGACGTAAAGTTGCTGCTTGATAGTACAAAAAGAAATGCCAACTTAGAACAAACGGGAACACGCACCCTGTTTGTAACTCATAAAGGCAAAGCAATTCAGCCTAAAACACAAGGTCAAATAGCGTATACCAAGGCAATTGCAAACAACTCTATAACCTTTGGTATTGGTCCTGCGGGTACCGGCAAAACCTATTTGGCAGTTGCCATGGCGCTTGCCGCTTTGACTTCTCAGCAAATCAGCAGAATTGTACTGGTAAGACCTGTTGTAGAGGCAGGAGAGTCTCTTGGTTTTCTGCCAGGCACGCTTCAAGAAAAGCTGGATCCCTACATTAGGCCGCTCTACGACGCGCTCTTTGATATGACCTCTATGGAGTACGCAAACAACCTCATTGAACAGGGAATTGTTGAGATTGCGCCACTTGCATTTATGCGCGGCCGCACTATGAACGATGCGTTTGTCATTTTGGATGAGGCTCAAAACACCACCCCTGAGCAGATGAAAATGTTTCTGACTCGCCTGGGTTTCTCGTCAAAGTTTGTGATAACTGGTGACGCAACACAGCGAGACCTTGTGGGAAGAAGCGGTTTGGACGTTGCTCGACAGGTGCTTGGCAACCTTGAAGACGTTGCTTTTGTCGATTTAGACAGAAATGATATTGTTCGCCACACGTTGGTTGGTAAGATAGTTGATGCATACACTGCGTATGAGAAAAAACAGCTAGGGGAGTAACGTGGTTAACGAGTACGACATTGTGATTGAAGAAGGCGTTGAGTCTCCAATTTCTGTGGAAGAGATTGAAGCCGATTGCAATCTAGTACTTTCTGAAGAGGGCGTGGAGCGCCCCTGTACCGTTTCCATTTCTGTCGTCAGCGATGAAGAGATTCAGCAGGTAAACCTTGAATGGCGAGAAAAAAATGCGCCCACTGACGTTATCTCACTTGAGGTAGAACGCCCTGATGATCCAGATTTAGCTCCTGGTGAGATGTGTGAGCTGGGAGATATTATTCTGGCTCCTAACTTTATTGCACGTCAGGCAAAAGA
>CAJZGX010000094.1:0-5110 GCA_916048235.1 uncultured Atopobium sp. | reverse complement strand
TCACAAAGAGCTGTGATGAGATTTGTTAACGTACTCATTAAGGTCAGTGTTATGCAAAAGGCATAACAAATGAGAAAGGTCACTACTATGGATGTGTCTCGTCGCAGTTTTCTAAAGTTCTGTGGTCTAGGCGTTCTTAGCGTTGGTGGATCTAGCGTTCTTGCAGCTTGCGCTCCTAGCGAGAAAAAAGAGGAAGGCGCTAAAGGTGCAAAGGTAGAGAACAAGGATAAGCCTGTTGTCTTCTTCAACCGTCAGCCTTCTAACAGCTCAACCGGTGAGCTTGATACCAACACCCTTAACTTCAACAAGGACACCTATTACGTTGGCTTTGATGCAGTTCAGGGCGCAGAGCTCCAGGGCCAGATGGTTCTTGATTACATCAAGGCTCACGCAGCTGAGCTTGATCGTAATAAGGATGGCATCATTGGTTACGTTCTTGCAATTGGTGACATCGGTCACAACGACTCTATCGCTCGTACTCGTGGTGTCCGTAAGGCACTTGGTACTGGCGTTGAGAAGGACGGCAAGATTATTTCTGATCCAGTAGGCACCAACACTGACGGCTCCGCTTCTGTTGTTCAGGACGGTAAGCTTGAGGTTGGCGGCAAGTCCTACACCATCCGTGAGCTTGCTTCTCAGGAGATGAAGAACACCGCTGGTGCAACATGGGATGCTGCAACCGCTGGTAACGCAATTGCTGCTTGGTCTTCTTCCTTCGGCGATCAGATTGATGTTGTTGTTTCCAACAACGACGGTATGGGTATGTCCATCTTCAACGCATGGTCAAAGGCTCAGAAGGTCCCAACCTTTGGTTACGACGCTAACTCTGACGCAGTTGCAGCTATTGCTGACGGCTATGCAGGCACCATTTCCCAGCACCCAGATGTCCAGGCTTACCTGACACTCCGTCTGCTCCGCAACGCTCTTGACGGTGTTGACATCAACACCGGCATTGAGACTGCAGACGAAGCTGGCGACAAGATTGACTCCAAGGACTACAAGTATGTTGCAGATCAGCGTTCTTACTACGCTCTCAACCTTGCAGTTACCGCTGAGAACTACAAGGACAACCTTGACGCAACCACTCCTTACAAGGATGCTTCTGCTCAGCTGAGCGCAGACAAGCACCCAGAGAAGAAGGTTTGGCTCAACACCTACAACTCTGGCGACAACTTCCTTGGTTCAACTTATGTACCACTGCTCAAGAAGTATGCTCCACTGCTCAACCTCAACGTTGAGTACATCGCAGGCGATGGCCAGACTGAGTCCAACATTACCAACCGTCTTGGCAACCCTGACGAGTACGATGCATTTGCATTCAACATGGTTAAGACCGACAACGGTTCTTCCTATACCCAGCTGCTTAAGTAATTAAGTAGTCGATAGCACGAAACAATACCGGAGGGGAGACACCTGCTCTCCTCCGGTGTTCTCGCGAATAAGCGCAATAACTTAGCGAGATAAGGGGTGATTACATGGCAGATACAGAAAACGATATTGTTCTAACTATTGATGGAATGAGCAAGTCCTTTGGACGCAACCGTGTTCTGGATCATATTTCAATGAACGTACGCCGTGGAACCGTTATGGGTCTTATGGGAGAGAACGGCGCAGGCAAATCTACCATGATGAAGTGCCTGTTTGGTACGTATCAAAAAGATGAAGGCAAGATATTTCTTGACGGCAAAGAGGTTAATTTCTCCGGACCAAAAGACGCACTTGAGAATGGCGTCGCTATGGTTCACCAGGAGCTTAACCAGTGCCTCGATAGAAATGTTGTAGATAACTTGTTCCTTGGTCGCTATCCCGTCAATGCAATGGGTGTTGTCGACGAGGGACGTATGAAAAAAGAAGCTAATGAGCTCTTCAGGCGTCTTGGTATGACTGTAGACCTGACACAGCCTATGAAGAACATGTCAGTATCTCAGCGTCAGATGTGCGAGATTGCAAAGGCAATTTCTTACAACGCTAAGATTATTGTTCTTGATGAGCCTACTTCTTCGCTTATGACTCAAGAGGTCGAGAAACTCTTTGAGATGATTCGTATGCTCAAAGAGCAGGGAATTTCACTGGTCTACATCTCTCACAAGATGGATGAGATCTTTGAGATTTGCGACGACATTTCAGTTCTTCGTGACGGTAAGCTTGTTATGACCAAGCGCTCTGATGAGACCAACATGAATGAACTTATCTCTGCAATGGTTGGCCGCTCACTTGAAAATCGCTTCCCAGATGTTACTAACACACCTGGTAAGACGTATCTTTCTATTCAGCACCTTTCAACTAAATACGAGCCATACCTTCAAGACGTCACTTTTGACGTAAGGAAGGGTGAGATCTTTGGTCTGTATGGTCTTGTCGGCGCTGGTAGAACAGAGCTTCTTGAGACAATCTTTGGTGTAAGAACCAGAGCTGCAGGTCGTGTCTATGTCAACGGGCACCTTATGAACTTCTCGACAGCCGCAGAGGCAATGGATCACGGCTTTGCCATGATTACCGAGGAGCGTAAAGCAAACGGCCTATTCCTTAAGGGTGACCTGACGTTTAACACAACCATTGCAAACTTGAACCAGTACAAGTCTGGTCCAATTCTTTCTGATCCTAAGATGACTAAGGCTACCGTCAACGAGCTCAAGGTTATGAATACCAAGGCTCAGGGTCCATCAGATTTGATTTCAAGTCTTTCTGGCGGCAACCAGCAGAAGGTCATTTTTGGTAAGTGGCTTGAGCGCTATCCTCAGGTTTTTCTGATGGACGAGCCTACTCGTGGTATTGATGTTGGTGCTAAATATGAGATCTACCAGCTCATTATTGATATGGCTAAGAGCGGTACCACTATTATCGTAGTCTCTTCGGAGATGCCAGAGATTTTGGGAATTACCAACCGTATTGGCGTTATGTCCAACGGCAGGCTCTCGGGCATCGTAAATACCAACGAGACAAATCAAGAAGAACTCCTGCGCCTCAGCGCAAAGTACCTGTAGGAGAGGATGATACAAATGCCAAAAACAGGTGGATCTGTTCTGACGGCCGAGCAGGAAAAAGAGCTGCTAAAGCCTATTGATCAGAAGATTGGTTCCATTCAGGCTCAAATTGATGAGCTTCGCGCAAATGGTACCAACAAAGTAATTTCAACACTGAGCGCTATTGAGTCAACAAAGCGCGATAAGTCTATCTCTGCTGAAGAGCGCAATACGCTTATTGAGGGCTACAAGGCTGAGTTGGAGCTTGCAAAGAAGGTTGAGTCCGAGAACAGCGCTCAGGTCTCCAAGCTTATTTCAGAGGCCGAGGCGTATCTTAAGGAGCACTACAAGAGCGAGTATCTTGAGCCAGTTAAGGCAAGCTGTGCCGTAGAGAAGGAGCAGGCTAAGCAGAATTACGCTGCTGCTCTTGAGCGCCTCAAGAAGGAGCACGAAGAGGCTGTCAGCAAGACTTCTGATGCTCAGGAAATCAAAGACGAGAAATACGTCTATAAGAACCGTCAGTTTGATGCTAAGGTCAACTATCAGAAGGATCTTCAGCGCATCAAAGACCGCGCTCATAATGCGTTTAGTCATGAGTATCACCTCATCGACCTTCTCAGGATGTCTAAGTTCACTCCACTGGAGTCTCAGGCTCAGAAGTGGGAGAACTACAAGTACACCTTTAACACCCGTTCATTCTTGCTTCAGAACGGTCTGTACATTGTTATTCTCCTGGT
This sequence comes from uncultured Atopobium sp., assembly GCA_916048235.1. Classification (GTDB taxonomy): domain Bacteria; phylum Actinomycetota; class Coriobacteriia; order Coriobacteriales; family Atopobiaceae; genus Lancefieldella. Next base: position 1,410 of record CAJZGX010000094.1, on the reverse strand, counting down.
ATTTATTGCCCTTTGTATCATTACCCCAGCAGTCAAGGGTACTCAGCTTCTGACATACTCCAACGTCATCAACATTCTTCAGCAGGCATCGCCTCGAATGTTCCTGGCACTTGGTGTAGCTGGATTGATTCTGCTTACTGGTACTGACCTGTCTATTGGTCGTATGGTTGGTATGGGCATGACTGCTTCAACCATCATCATGCACCAGGGCATCAATACTGGCCAGGTCTTTGGTATCACGTTTGATTTTACTGGTGTTCCAATTCCTGTCAGAATCATCATGGCTCTGGTTACCTGTATTGTCCTGTGCACCTGCTTTACCAGTATCGCTGGCTTCTTTACTGCCAAGTTTAAGATGCACCCATTCATTTCGACCATGGCTAACATGCTGATCATCTTTGGTATTGTTACCTATGCAACAAAGGGTGTTTCATTCGGCGCTATCGAGCCATCCATTCCAGACATGGTTATTCCACGAATTGGTAAATTCCCATCCATCATTTTGTGGGCAATCGCAGCTATCGCTATTGTTTGGTTCATCTGGAACAAGACTACCTTTGGTAAGAACCTCTACGCTGTAGGTGGAAACCCTGAGGCAGCAGCTGTTTCTGGTATTTCAGTCTTTAGAGTTATGGTTGGCGCCTTTGTCATGGCTGGTATCCTCTATGGATTTGGTTCATGGCTCGAGTGCATGCGTATGGTTGGCTCCGGCTCTGCAGCTTACGGACAGGGTTGGGACATGGACGCAATCGCAGCCTGCGTTGTTGGTGGCGTTTCGTTCACCGGTGGTATTGGTAAGATCTCCGGCGTTACCGTTGGTGTTCTTATCTTTACTGCACTGACTTACGCACTGACCATTCTTGGTATCGACACCAACCTTCAGTTTGTCTTCTCGGGCGTCATTATCCTGACCGCAGTTACCCTTGACTGCTTGAAGTACGTCCAGAAGAAGTAGCTGGCGCTTCCGCGCCGCGCACCGCGCCGCGGACTGCTACGCCCGCAAGTGCGGGAACGCGCGTCGAGCGGAAAAGCGTGCTACTACGTGCAAGTTTCGAGGCGTCTACTTAGGTAGACGCCTCTTTTTTCGACGAAAAACGGTGCCTGCACGTTAAGGAAAAGTGACTTTACGGGAAAATTACAAAGCAGCAGGTAAACTAAAGTATCTCTTCGGACATATGTCCTTTTACGATTTTCGCACCACACCTATGATAGATAATCTGCAAAAATTGGCGAGAAAAGCACACCTAAGGCTGATATTCTGCAGATTTAGAGAGAAATAACACACCTATGTCAGAAAATATGTTAACTATCGACAGATTATTTGACTTTGGTGTGCTCGGGCCTCTTAAGGCTTGCAGATTATCTGACATTGGTGTGTTCGGAGCGTTGAACAGAGCTATTTCCGACAGA
>CAJZGX010000093.1:0-5144 GCA_916048235.1 uncultured Atopobium sp. | reverse complement strand
ACCACACCAGATGCAATAGCGTCAATAATTGCCTGCCTATATTCATTAGAGTTGTAGGTATAACCGCGTTTCTCGACAGTCTTAAGGGCGGAGCAAAGAATCATTGCTGCGTCATAGCCCAAAGAACAGAAGTTAGTTGGAGCCTCACCGTATTCCTCGGTGTAAGCCTTAACAAAATGCTGAACTTTTTCATCTGGATTTGAAGCAACAAAGGCAGAGCAATAGAAGCATCCTTCAAGGTCAGCAGCAGAAGCATAGTCCTGCTCGCCGCCAATGATGCCTGCCCAACCATCTGCGCCCATAAAAGGCTTTTTGCAGCCAAGCTGGCGAGCCTGCGTCACAATCTTGCCATTATCCTGGTAATAGTTTGGAGCCAAAATGGCATCAGGATCCAGTCCAATAATGCTGGTAAGCTGGGCGTTAAAGTCAACAGCTCCCGTTGGATAGCCCTGCTGGGATACAACCTCAATGCCCAACTCACGAGCCCTCTGGACAAATGCGTTGTTTACGCCAATCTCGTAATCGCCACCAGAGTTAAAGATGGTTCCTACACGCTGATAGCCTTGCTTTTTAGCAAACTCTGCAAGAACAACGCCCTGGAATGGGTCGGTGACAGTAGCACGGAACATGTTATTGCCGTGGGCAACAACATCTTCTGCTGTTGCAGATGCCGTTACGCAAGGAATGTTGTCCAGGACCGATTTCTGTGCCAGTGCAATGGTTGGCGTAGAGGTAACGTCACCTAGAATTGCACAGACATTCTCGTCAAGCAGCTTGTTATAAACAAGAATGGCCTCGGTTGAATCGCCCTTCTCGTCCTCAGCTATAGGAACAATCTGGCGACCACCAGCTCCACCATTTTTGTTGAATTCCTTGAGGTACAGCAAAATGCCGCTACGCACCGCAAGGCCATACTGGGCAACGTCGCCGGTATACGGTCCCATCACGCCAACGTAAATGGAGTTAGGGTCTTGGTTCTTTGGCGAACAGCCTGCTAGAGCAAACGACCCCGCAATGGTCCCGGCCACCTCCAAAAAGCGTCGTCGCGTTAGCTTATGTGCCATATTCATCTCCTTTTCTCCATAGCGTTGAATATGTGACACAACACAATATGGCTGCAGCCTTTAAAAAAGAACCACAGCCAAAAAATGTTATCTAACTTGAAATAATTTTAGAGAAACCGGGTGTTTCTACGAGCTCCAGCCTTTCGCGACGGTTGCGCGGTTGTCTTCTGACTGCTCGCAGCTGGCCTACGTGTGCTACTTACGCCTCACGTACCAGCGGAAGCTCACCAGCAAAGTGACGAGGCTTGTAAGAGGCCTTGTCTGCGCTGATCTTCTCGCTCAGATCAAGTGAGGAGATCTTCTTCATCTTGCTGGTGCCGCCCTCAATGAGGCGAAGCAGCTCGCGCGTTGGTCTCTCGTCAGCCGCCTGAAGCTCAGCTGCCATCTCACGCTCAACCGCGTCAAAGATGTCCTGAACATGCGATGACGTATCGTTTGTAGCCTTGACCAGCGGCATTGCGGTTGATTGCGCAACCACACCAGCGTAGTTTGGCTCGCGAGAAAGGCGCATCTGAGCTGCGGCAACCTTGTGAGACGCAGCAGGTTTTGCACCCGACAACTCCACCGAGCTTGCAGCTTCTGCCTCAGCAGCAGCCTGACCAATGAGCGGCAGCTGCACTGGATGATACTTGCGCATCTGCTGCTGATCATGGCGAGCTAGATGCTCGTCCATTGCAGCCAGCGCAAGCGTCCAATCATCAACATGCTCAAGCTCATCAATCGTACGCTTCTCAGGGAAGACTCCCTGGTCAACGTAAGAGATACGGCTAGAAATATCAGCAGCATGGTTGGTAAAGTCTTCTGGGATAGCCTCGGCGCCAATCTCAGCAATACCAAAATCGCGCGTAATGGACTCTTCGCCCACAGCCTTAGTCCACCAAGCTGTACCAACGTCACCGACAGTTCCGTCAGCACGCTCGATAATGGGCAGGCCGTCCATAGGATCTTGTCCCAGGCGCTCAAGAAGTACGGCAGCAGCACCCTTTGCACGTGCAACGGTGCGCTCGCGCCAGCTCAAAAGCTTGGTGTAGTTCTCTGCAATCTGCGCGTAGTCGTTTGTGGAGTGCGCAGGAGCCTTCTTTGCACGAACAGGAAGAACACCCTCAGCAGTCGTGCTTACAACCTGTGACTTCTTTGCAGGTGACTCGGCAGGCTGAACAGGCAGCTCAGCAGACTGAACACGAATGGAACCAGTCATATCCCACTGAGAAGCCCTCATGTGCTTTGGCTTGTACGCAGCAATCGAGCGCCTTGAAGAGTCCAGCGGAATCACAATGCTCTCTTCTGGCGAGAAGTTCGATGCAGCTGAGACCTGCTTTGAAGATAGAGCCTCATCTGAGTTCTGGAACATTGCAGCTGACTGGCTCTTTGCTTCTACCTCATCGATTTTCTCGCCACGATTTACCGCACGAGAGACTACCAAGGCTGTACCAGAAATGACTGCAACCGCAGCAAGTCCCACTCCGATGCCTGTAAAGATTGCGCCAAGAGGCGTTTGGCGAATTTCATTAGCGGTAAGGGCATACGCAGATGCTGGCTCTGCTACCAGAACCAGTCCACTGAGCAGGCCGGCGACTACTGCCGGATTCCTACCTTCTGTCATACAAACTCCCCCTACAAACGCCAAGAAGATGTATGAAGACACACGCTAAATTTGCATATGCTACTAAACCCAATACGGGCGACGTGAGCAACGGGTGGGCTTCATTTCATCTTTGTGTAATCCGCTGCAACACATAATTGTGCTGTTAGAAATGACTATAGCGTAATTCGTTATTTTTTACAGCGTCATTAAAACTTTTTCATAATTCTTCGGCAGTTATTCAACAAAAATGGCAGGAAAAAAGAAGTGCCTCCCAACATAGATTGGAAAGCACTTCTTGAGCCATCTTTAAGTCTGACTAATTCTGTGGATAGTCAGACTGTGCAGCCTTCTTTGCAGATCTAATCAGGAAGTCCTGGTTATTGTCGGTCTGCTTAAGACCACTGATAAGCGCAGTAGTTGCACGCTCGGTGTTATTGAAGCCTGCAAGAATACGGCGAACGCCCCATACCATAGGCTGAAGCTCTGGCTTAATAAGCAGATCCTCATTACGAGTACCAGAAGAAACAGGATCAATAGCTGGGAAGATACGGCGATCTGCCAGGTCTCGATCAAGCTTGAGCTCCATGTTTCCGGTGCCCTTGAACTCCTCGAAGATAACCTCATCCATCTTGGAGCCTGTATCTACCAGGGCAGACGCAATAATAGTGAGCGAGCCGCCGTTCTCGATATTTCGAGCTGCGCCCAAGAACTTCTTTGGTGGATACAGAGCTGCGGAGTCAACACCACCAGAAAGAATACGACCAGAAGCAGGAATAGCCAGGTTGTATGCACGAGCAAGACGTGTAATGGAGTCCAAAATAACCACAACGTCCTGACCCATCTCAACCAGACGCTTTGCTCGCTCAATGACAAGCTCCGAGACAACGGTGTGATTCTCTGCTGGCATATCAAAAGTTGAAGCAACAACAGTGCCCTTGATGGAGCGCTCCATGTCCGTAACTTCCTCAGGACGCTCGTCTACCAGGAGGCAGAAGAGGTGAACCTCAGGATTGTTGGTGGTAATAGACTGACAAATGCGCTTCAAAATGGTGGTCTTACCTGCCTTTGGAGGCGAGACAATCAAACCACGCTGACCCTTACCAATAGGAGCCACCAGATCAATTGCACGACCCGTAATGGAGTCTTTACCGTGCTCCATAGTAAGAGGCTGGTCTGGGAAAATAGGGGTCAGGTCTTTGAAGCGAGGACGGTCCTTAAGACCCTCAACTTCCCCACCGTTAACCTGGGTAACCTTAAGAAGTGGTGGATATTTGCTATTTACACGAGCAGGTCCAACCATGCCCAAGACGCTATCGCCTGGACGCAGGCCAAGATTTCTAATGATCTGCTGGTGGACAAAGGCGTCGTCATCGCCTTCCATGTAATTGCCCGTACGAATCCAGCCGTAGCCTTCGTTGCTAATCTGAAGAATACCCTCAACAGTCTTAAAACCCTCAGCAGCTGCAGATGCAGCGTAAACAAGCTCAATCAAATCAGACTTATGAACGCCTGCGTACTCAATGCCCAGCTCAGTTGCTTTTGCGCGAAGCTCAGAAAGCTTCATCTCTTGCAGTGCCTCTTTGGAAAGCGATGGCTCGCTTGCCTGGCCCTGCTTGCGATTCTTGTTGCGCTGGTTGTTCTGTCTACGATCGCGAGAAGGACGCTCCTGGTTGTTAGCGTGTGCGTTTTCCTGTGTCTTCTCGCCCTCCTGAGCCGCTTCTTTTGGCTCAGCATTACGATGTCGACGACGTGCTGCACCCGTACGAGAACGTCCCGGACGCTCAGCTGGAGCTGCATCGGAATCTGCTGCTGCACCAGAAGCCTGCTCCTGAGCTGTACCGTCCTGCTGGTCAGCGCTGCCCTGCTGCTCAGCAAAGTTCTTCTGAGCCGCATTGTCTTTCTGGCCAGCTGCACCCTCTGCCTCTGCTTTAGTGAAGGCAGGAGCCGGAGTTACCTCTGCAGAAGGTTGAGTTGCATCCTGAACAATCTTGGTAAGGCGATCAGTGTCTACAACGTCAGAAGAAACTTTGCCACCTGCCTGGACCTGAGCCAGAACCTCTGCCTGAAGAGCCTCAAGAGTCTGCTCCTGTAAAGCGCGCTCCTCCATCTCTTCTTTGCTTGGACGGCCACGGCGACGTTTAGGAGGCTCTGCAATGCCAGCTGCATTTAAAGCCTCAGCCATAACTGCCTCTACTGCACGACGAGCCTCGGTCTCTTTTTTAGTTGGACGACCACGACGACGCTTAGCAGCAGCTGAATTAGAGGCCTTTTCTTCAGTTGCCTCAGAATTGGTATTTTCTGAAGTTGATTTTTCTGAATTACTATTTTCACTCTTACGAGGTCTACCACGTCTACGTGGTGCTGGAGTATTTTCTACATCATTTAAAGAATCATTTTGGACCGAAGATGTTTCGTCCGACATGTACAAACCTCTCTGTTTGCTCATCAAAATAATCTGTAAAAATACGTGAGAAATATGATGAAGGGATAACAAA
>CAJZGX010000092.1:0-5325 GCA_916048235.1 uncultured Atopobium sp. | reverse complement strand
ATAATTAGGGTTATACCCTAAGAGCAAACCACCCGCTATGCGGGTGGTTATGATTGTGTTTGGAACAATTCCGAGCACTAGGATGAAAGGGGAGTGCTGTGGCTGACGAGTCAAAGTATGACATCGTTGCTGCTACTGGTTGCCCAACCGGTATCGCGCACACCTTTATGGCTAAGGAGGCCTTGGAGAAGGCCGCCGCAGCTAAAGGTCTTACCATCAAGGTTGAGACGCACGGCCAGGTCGGTGTAGAGAACGAGCTCACCGCAGCTGAAATTAGGAACGCCAAGGCAGTAGTTGTCGCTGCCGATAAGGACGTTCAGGCTGAGCGTTTTGCCGGAAAACCAATGGTAAATGTTGGTGTTACTGCAGCTATTAAGGATGCAGAGCGTCTTATCGACCGTGCTCTTGTTGCTCAGCCTGAAGGCGAGCTTGCAGAGGCAGACGACACTCCAGTCTCGAGCACCATTGAGAAGGAGTCTGTAGGCCACATCATCTACAAGCACCTCATGAACGGCGTTAGCCACATGCTGGTCTTTGTTGTTGCTGGTGGTGTTCTGACGGCTGTTTCATTCCTCTGGGGTATTACTTCCTTCAGCTCCACTGCGCCTGACTACAACAGCTTTGCTGCCATGCTCAAGATCATCGGCGGCATTGCAATGGGCCTTATGGTTCCAGTTCTCTCTGCTTACATTGCAGAGTCTATTGGCAAGCGTCCTGCTCTTGTTCCTGGCTTTGTTGCAGGTATGATTGCTATCCAGGGTCTTCCAATCAACCCTAACACTGGCATGATTGATGCTGGTGGCGCTGGCGTTGGTTTTGGCTTCTTGGGTGGTATTGTTGGCGGCTTCCTTGCCGGTTATGTCATCGTTGGTCTTGAGAAGCTCCTTGCAGGTCTTCCAAAGAACCTTGATGGTCTGAAGGCAATCTTCCTGTACCCACTGCTTTCTACCACCATTGTTGGCCTGGTTATGCTGGGTATTTCTGGTCCTATGGCAGCAATTAACACCGGCATGATGAACTTCCTGCGCGGCCTTTCTGCTTCTGGTCCAATTGTTCTTGGTCTTGCAATTGGTTGCATGTGCGCATTTGACATGGGTGGCCCAGTCAACAAGGCAGCTTACGTCACCGGTACCGCACTTCTGACCGAGGCTCTTGCTGCTGGTGTTGGTACCCCAACTTATGAGTTTGGTACCAACTTTATGGCTGCAGTTTCTGCTGCTTGTATTGTTCCTCCACTGATCACCACCTTTGCTGTCGTTGTTGGTAAGAAGTACTTCACCAAGTCCGACTTCAACGCTGGTCTGGTCAACTTCATTCTTGGCTGCACCCACATTACCGAGGGCGCTATTCCATTCATGACCAAGAACATTTGGCCTGTCATGCCTATCATGATGATCGGTTCTTCCATCGGCTCCATCCTGACGCTGCTCTTTGGCGTTCACGACCCAGCACCTCACGGTGGTTTCCTGGTTCTTCCCGTTGTCGATGGCGGCCTCAAGTGGGTTCTCGCTATTCTCATCGGCGCTGTTGTTGGTGGTATTCTCTTTGTTGCTTTCAAGGCATACGAGTACCGCAAGAACGGTAACCAGATTGTCGAGGGCTAAGCGTTACGCTTAGCACGCACTCGGCGTCGTTTGAGTTTTGCCCAGAATTTACGTACAGTTTGGGTGCAGACTCAGATAATCGAAGTAAAATATGGACTCGGCGATTTCGTCGGGTCCATTTTTGTTCCAGAGGGAGCTTTGATGATTTACACACTTACCACTAACCCCGCTATCGACATGAACGTCAATTCGGGAGTTCCTTCTTATACGCACGTCAACCGCACAACCGATGCCGTTTACACACCAAACGGCAAGGGTCTGAACGTTTCATTTACGCTTGCTCACTACGGCGTTGAGTCCACTATCCTGGGCTTTTTTGGTGGCTTCTCGGGCAACTATATTGTTGAAGAAGCATCCAAGATTTGCCCGGTCAAGCCTGTGTGGATTGATGGCATCACCCGCGTAAACATTTTTGTTACCACGCCAGAAGGTGAGCTCAAGTTCCCTAATGCAGGTGCTCCTGTTATTCGCTCCAAGCAAGACGAGATGCTTGAGCTGCTGCGTACTGCCCCCGACCTGGACGTGCTGGTGGTTTCAGGTTCGCTTTCCCCTGAGATGGATCCAACCTTCTACGACGAGCTCTTTGATCTTTGCCATGAGCGCGGCGCTGAGCTGGTCCTGGACATCTCTCATAAACACCTCGCAGAACTTGTCGAGAAAAAACCGCTGCTCATCAAGCCAAACGACGAAGAAGTGGCAGAGATCTTTGGTGTCGACGTCCATAACGAGGCCGACGTTCTTCTCGCCCTTCACAAGATTCACGAACGCGGAGCAAAGAACATCCTGCTTACGCTGGGCGGCGAGGGTGCGTCCTTCTTTAACGGTGAACATGTCTGGCACGCAAATGCTGCGCAGGTAGAGGTGCTTTCGACGGCATGCGCGGGCGATTCGACGCTGGCAAGCTTCATGTCGGTTTGGCTTGAGGATCCGTCGGCTGTCGAGAAGGCTCTGACGCGCGCGATGGCTACCGGCGGAAACGTTGCGATGAGCGCTGGCTTGGGCGACTTTGCGCTGGTCGAGAAGATTGCGGAGTCTATTCAGGTTGAGTTGGTGGAGTAGGAGCGGACGTGTTGCGCGTGGAGGTGTGCGATGGTGCGCGGACTTGCGTGGAGGTGTGCAGACTTGCGAGCCCACGGGTTTCTCGGCGTCAGGCGTGCGCAAGTCTCCATATCTGCAAAATAAGTCTTTTCTCGCTTCTTGATTTCGTGTAACGTATAAGGGCTAATGTGATAATTAGGTTTTCGAACCTCTAAAGAAGGAGAGTGCAATGTCCGGACACTCTAAGTGGGCCACAACCAAGCACAAGAAAGCAGCTATCGACGCTAAGCGTTCCTCGCTGTTCTCTAAGCTTTCCCGCAACATTACTGTTGCCGCAAAGATGGGTGGCGACCCAAATCCGGACAACAACGCTAGCTTGTCTGCCGCTGTTGCCCGTGCTCGCATGGTTTCCATGCCTAACGCAAAGATTCAGGCCGCTATCGATAAGGCATTTGGCGCTGGTGCTGATGCTGCCATTTACGAGGAGATCGTTTACGAGGGATACGGTCCTGCAGGCGTCGCAGTTTACGTTGACTGCCTGACTGACAACAAGAACCGCACCGCAGCAGACGTTCGTTCCGCATTTACCCACTCCGGCGGCAATCTTGGTACCGCTGGTTCCGTTGCGTTCCAGTTTGAGCGCAAGGGCTCCATCGCAGTTGACAAGGTTATTGTCTCCGAGGAGAAGAAGGTTGCTGACCGCGAGAACGCTGTCGACGAGGACGAGTTCATGATGGCAGTTGCCGAGGCTGGCGGAAACGATTACGAGGACGCTGGCGATCAGTGGATTGTTTGGACTGCATACGACAAGATGCAGGATGTCCAGAAGGGCCTCGAGGCTCAGGGCATTGAGGTCAAGGGTTCCGAGCTTACTATGGTTCCAACCACCCCAACTGACGTCTCTGTTTCTGATGCAAAGAAGGTTCAGCGTCTTATCGATAAGCTCGACGAGCTCGACGACGTTCAGAACGTCTACAGCACCATGAACATCACCGACGAGATTGCTGCTGCTCTCGAGGAGGAGTAAGCTCTCTGGTCCGCGCTGCGCGACGAGCGTGACGAGCGCGACGTGCGCGACGATACGCGCCGGGCGCGATGCACGCGACGATGCGCGACGAGCGCGACGAATGCGAAATCGCGACCGGTGACAAAACTGCACTTCAAAGCCCCGCCAGTTGGCGGGGCTTTTTGTTTGGATAGCGTTGGCGCTGTCAGAACACACCTATGTCGGATAATCTACACGTTTTTAGAAGCCCGAACACACCTATGTCAGATAATCTGTATATACAGAGCCAAAAACATAACTTACAGCCCTAAAAAACACAGCAAATGACGATATTCTGAGAAAAATAGGACTTTTGAGGGTCAATTTTGCAGAATAAGTGACTTTGCTGTGTTTTCAAAACGCCAAAAATAGGCCTCTAAAAATTTTATGCATACAAATGAATTCACCCTCATGAATATTCATGAGGGTGAATATTTTCGTATCAGGGTAGTTCAAATTTTGATGTCTTATTTGTTGGGCGAGAGAACCGATGGACTACAGCAGTGGAAACATTCGATTGAAGCTGAATCTCGTCGTCCAACGCACGTAGCCGTAGCAGTTCTAAAGGCCCACGCGAACAACCTTACGAACGCCAGCGGCTTCGAGGGCTGCGACCTGCGAAATCGATGCGGATTCGTCCGTCATAAGCACGTCGATATCAGCAGGCGATCCATATTGGAAGCTGGAGTTGACGCCCAGCTTGCTTGCATCGGCCAAGACAATGTGCTGCTCAGAGTGCTTAAGCATCAGCGAGTTCACGCGCATCTCGTTTGAAACCAGCGTGGTAAGGCCGCGCTCAGCGGAAATTCCCGAGCATCCCAAGATGCATTTCGCGGCACGAATCTGGTTGATTGAAGCAAGTGCAAAATCGCCGGTCAGTGACTTCTTAGCTGGTCGAACTTCTCCACCCGTGACTAAAACGGTCATTGATGGGGGATAGTCGGCGGCCAGAACGCTACCGTTATTGGTAACAACTGTGATGTTCTTGGCGGTGATAAATTCCAGGACTTTTATAGCGGTTGAGCTGGTGTTAATGAAGACTGTGTCACCGTCTTTAATCAACTTGGAAGCTGCCTGGGCAAGCTTGAACTTTGCGGTTACCTGGTTAGAGCTGAGTCCTGTCGAGAGCGGGTCAAGCAGCGTGGCCATGCCATAGCTTCGGGAAATGAGGCCTTGAGCTTCGAGTTCGTCAAGATCGCGGCGGATGGTAAGCGAAGAAACTTCAAATCTATCGGCAAGATCGCTAACGGAAACCTGGCGATATTGTTCAAGAAGGCTCATGATTGAGCTTCTGCGTGATGCTACAAATGAACGACTTGTGGCCATAAATCCCCCAATAGAGCTCAACTGCTGATAAACCTGTAGAATTACATTTAACTAATTCAGTTCTGTGAAAAACAACGTACAAATTGATAACACCTTTTGAACGGTTGTCGAACAATTGTGTAGACGCTTTTCAGGAGAACTGAGTGTATCTTACCCTATTCAATGAACGTTTTGAATACTTAAACGGATATTATTTAGCGGTCAACGGTTTTTATGACGTAAATCTCTAAAGTGAGCATAGATAAGTATTGCTTAACTCTCAACTTTAGCTATACTAATATTATCGATTCGATTGTTAAAACATTCAAAACA
>CAJZGX010000091.1:0-5348 GCA_916048235.1 uncultured Atopobium sp. | reverse complement strand
TCCATTTTTCCATAAAAATATTGGCAGGTACTAAAGAGATACCTGCCAATACAAATTCATGTAACGAGAAGAACGCTCTGTCTTAGTGCTTACGCTTCATAAGACCTGCGGCTGTCAAAGCAGCTCCACCCATAACCATAAGAGGCATTACCAGAAGCTCTTCACCCGTATTTGGAAGCTGTGCTTTCTTCTTCTTTGTCTTCTTCTCTTTTACAGGAGAAGCAGGGTTAGAAGGCTCTTCTGGAGCTGGAGTTGGTGCTGGAGTTGGAGTATCAGACTCAACAGTAAGGGTAACTGTCTTTGCTGCCTCATAGTCATTACCTGCAGCTGCAGCATTACCGTTGAAGTAATAGTAATACGTAACGGAGTATGCACCAGGAGTCTTAGAAATCTCTTCTGCTTTCTGAGCAACAGTTGCTGCATCCATAGTTGCTGTATCAAGTACAACTGTACCACTCTGATCAACAACCTTAACGCGAGCGTCAGCAGAACCAGCAGCAGGGGTAACCTGACTGGCACTGTGATCAACCATTGCATCAAGGTTATCAAGGATGGACCAAGAATCCTGGTTAGCGGTAATAGTGCTGTCGTGTGCCGTAACTACCTGCCTGAGCTCTGTATAAAGAGGAGAGATAACGCCGTTATTAAGATCAAGCTCGTCAGTTGAATTCTCAGAAGTATTGATGACAAGGTTGCCGCTAGAAAGAGAAGTGTACGAATACTCCTGATACACATCATCAGTAAGGTCATTATCAACAGCAAGCTGCCAGCCAGGAAGGTTGAGGTACAGTCCCCTATTGGAATTTCCAGTGTGAACTGAATAGCCATAATCCCTCATAGCATTCTTAATGTTGGTCAAATCAATGTAGTACGCACCGCCGGTATACAGAGCATCATTCTCCGTTGCGCTGTGGCGATCTTCATACAGGATATTGTCAACGTGAATATCACTTGCAGAAATAGTTGGCATGTAATTCCACTCGTCCTGTGGGATAGCGTAATAGCTACCGTCAGGCCTAATAATTACGCCCAGATATTTCTTATTGCTGCTAAGAATGGAATTGTTTGTTCCCTCTTCCAAGACCTGCCTTGCAAACCTGACTGAAACACGAGGGTTTCCGTAAGAGGTTCTGTGATCAAGCAGGTACTGAGTAAGACCTACATAGTTGGTGCCATACAGATTGAGCGTAGAACCATTGGTAAGCGTCAAAGGAACGGTAAGTGTAATGGTTTCACCAGCAGCCAGGGTACCAGAGACAGAAACGGAACGCATCTCAGCATTGTCCTGACCAGCTGCCTGGTATGCAGCATAAGCATTAGCTGCAGGCTGAGAACCAGAACCACCGTTCAGTCCACTAATGTTCAGATTAATTGCAGTTGCTGTATTAGTTGACGAGAAGGTAAATCCAGTTGCACGCAAATCAGGATTAGGGCTTGAGCTGACATAGTAAGTAAGTGGCAGCTGCATAACCTCGTTTACAGAAACTGGAGATGAAGAGATGTTGGTAATCTTTACCACTGCCTGCAGATTCTGATACTTATCAATATCTACAATGGAGCGGTTCATCTGGGTAGTGTCATTATCCTTATAAGCGTAGTTAGATGTCTGGCCAGAAGCATCTGTAAAGTAAATAGAACGCTCGATAAGACCATCCGCACTCACAGAAGGAGACACGTTAGTAGTAGTGCCGTTATAGAACGAATTGTTACTTGCAGCGTATGCAATATTTGGCATAAAGATTAAAGCTGCCAAAAATGCAAACATAACAGCAAGAAAACTGCGGCCCTGCATCTTTGATGTCATAGGCGTATTCCTCCTCAGAATAAAAACTTAGCAGTGTATTTTCGCATTAACGTACTGCTGAAGGAATGGAGATATTTGTTACTCACATAAAAAAAGAGACGCCATCTTTCGATGACGTCTCTTGACAATTACTTAGATGCGCAAAGCGTGTTACTCTGCAGCCTCTTCGGTTGCCTGTGCATTAGCCTCAGACTCAACCAGGTGAGCCTCAAGGTCAGCCTCAGCCTCAGCTGCTGCTGCCTCTGCTGCTGCGCGCTCCTCCTCTGGAAGTGGAGTGACCTCAATGTCAATGCCAAGGGTCTCTGCAGCTGCCTTCATAGACAGGGAGATGCGACGGCGGTCAAGATCAATCTCCATGACCTTTACCTGTACAACGTCGCCAACCTTGCAAACCTGGGATGGAGCGGTGACGTGCTGCTTAGCCATCTCGGAGATGTGGACGAGGCCCTCAACGCCGTTGCCAAGGTCAACAAATGCACCGAAGGTAACAAGCTTGGTGACAGTGCCCTCGATGATAGCGTCAACTGGGTACTTGGAAACAAGTACACGCCATGGATCCTCGGAAGTCTGCTTAAGACCAAGGGAGATGCGCTCACGGTTAAGGTCAACGTCGAGAACCTGAACCTCAACCTCCTGGCCAACCTTAACAACCTCAGATGGGTGGTTAACGTGGTTCCAAGAAAGCTCGGAGATGTGAACCAGGCCGTCAATGCCGCCAAGGTCAACAAATGCACCAAACTCAACGATGGAGGAAACAGTACCCTTGAGCTTCATGCCAACCTGGAGCTTGCCCAGGATGTCCTGACGCTCTGCCTTACGAGCCTCCTCAAGAACAATACGGCGAGAAAGAACAACGTTGTTGCGGTTGCGATCCATCTCGATAACACGAGCCTCAATACGAGTGCCCATGAATGCACCAAGATCCTTGACACGACGGAGGTCAACAAGGGATGCAGGCAGGAAGCCACGGAGGCCAATGTCAAGAATCAGGCCGCCCTTAACAACCTCGATAACCTCACCCTCAACGGTCTCACCAGCGTTGAACTTATCCTCAACTGCCTTCCAAGCACGCTCGTACTCAGCACGCTTCTTGGAGAGAACCAGACGGCCCTCTTTGTCCTCTTTCTGGAGAACAAGAGCTTCGACGTCCTCACCCAGGGAGATGACCTCTGCAGGGTTAACGTCTTTACGAATAGAAAGCTCACGAGCAGGAATAACGCCCTCAGACTTGTAGCCAATGTCTACGAGGACCTCATCACGCTCAATCTTGACGACGGTGCCGTTGACAAGATCTCCCTCATCAAAGTCGGTGACAGTGCCGTCGATCAGGCTGTTCATTTCCTCATCGGAAATTTCATCCAAAGAGAAGATGGACGAGTTCTGAATCTCACTCAAAGGTGGACCCCTTCCAAAACGGGGCCCCGGTCAACATGGTTGCTGCCAGAGTGCCAATACGTGGGCTTCTCTACTCGGAAACTTACATGCTCTCGGGGGCCAACAGATACAGTGCATAGCTTGACGCCATACGGGCAATAGGATAGCGCTCTTCGGCTGATTAAACAAGCCAAAGAGCGCTACTTTGCACAGCTATTACGCAAGTTTTACAAAATTTCTTCAAAGTTTGTTTCTTGCGAGAAGATCTTGTTGTGCTTACGCACGAAGACGGTAACCTTCTTTCTCTACGGCAGCTCGGTACGCATCGACATCAATTGGATTTTTGCTGAGGATACGTGCCTGACCACCAGCTAGAGTAACCTGCGCCCATGTTCCATCAATACTATCGAGAGCTCGAGTCACATGATTGACGCAGTTCTGGCAAGTCATACCACCAATCTCAAAGGTCTGAACATAAGGGTAATGAGATTCATCTTTGTCTTCTGGACCATCTGCAGCAGAAACCTGCTCTGTGTTACAGGTAGTAACGCCTGTTCCCTCATCAGAGCAGCAGCCTTTTTTACCTGCAGCAATTCCGTAAACACGATAAACCGCAAAACCGCAAAGCGCTACAACAGCAAGAATAACAATAATATTGATTGGTGACATACAAACTTCCTTTCTGTTGCTGTTTTACTACCCACCATTTTCTAGATTATTCAAAAAATGATGTTTTTCTCGCAAAATTTAACAGCAACAGCAAAAATCGTAATGCAGCTTAAGCAGAAAGCTTTGCGCCAAGACCACGAAGAGCCTCAAGAGCATCGTCATCTGGCTCAAGGTTGCAGATAAAGGTCTCAACAACGTTGACACCCTCTGCTTCAGCATTCTGCTTCCAAGTCTCCATCCAGTCGCCGGTTCCCCAGTCGTAAGAACCAAAGAGAGCGGTTGGCTTCTGACCAAGCTTGCCAGCGCAATCGTTGAAGAGCTCCTCAAAATCAGGATCAAGCTCCTCGTCACCCATAGCAGGGCAACCAAAAGCAAATGCATCGTACTGATCGCACATATCTGCAGAGAACTCAGAAGACTCAATAGCCTCGGTATCTGCTGCACTTGCAAGCTCTTTTGCCATTGCCTCAGTATTGCCCGTCATGGACCAATACACAACTGCTACTTTACTCATACATTTCCTCCTTCTGTGTCCAGGTTCCCCCTGGAAAACTACACATTACTTTCAATACCTCAACAAGAAATCCAAGCACACCCCTTATGCAACCTGACATTTCTTGGTATTGCCATACGATGAGAGAATCTGCGCTAAAGATTCCCCTTGATAAAAACGATGCTTGCACTGGTCTTCTGCATCTTTAAGTCTCTCGAGACGCAGGCGAGTTTCTTCCGTGTTGTCATAGACTTTCCAAGCACCAGTAAAAAGCTCAGACTGTCCATTCATAAAGCCCTGAACATCAGCAAGTGGATAACCCAATACCAGACCAATCTCGTGCGGAAACGCGGCTTTTCTTGCATGAAAAGCAAAAATTCTTGAACGCATGCTCTTCATCAACGCCTGCACTGACTCAGTGGAATGGCCAAAGGCAGCCAGAAACTCACAGTGCTCTGATTTGGCGAGAATATCCTCAACAAGCTCAGGTCTATAGGCAACAAACGTCACCTTTCCGCCAGAAATAGCAGAGGTAGCAAGGAGCGTTACCCCAAACAGTGAGAGCTCGTGAGTAGCGTTGCAGAGAAATGACCTCAACGTTGGATCAGTGCAGATGAGGCTTGCACAAGAGCTACAAGACTTATGAGAAGCAAATGAAAAGAGCGCAGCCGGCTTAACGTAAGCAATAACACCAGCAGCACAGCGAACAAACGTTGTTGCAAAATCGTGACAGAGCTCGGGAGTATACGCTCTCGCACCCTCATTGATAACAGGCTTTTTATCAGCGGAATAGGTATAGGGAGAAGGAACGTCTAGGAGCGATGAATTCTCAAAAGAAGTAAGACAATCCATATCGTACTTGCTCCCTTCTTAAAAATGCGCCGTCGACTAAAAGGGAGCCGACGGCGCCTGGATTCCGGACCCTTGGAGAGGGGAAAGGTTCCGGGCTGATAAAGCAATTTTGTTAGAACTAGCTCCTGTTATATAAAAACCTTAACAAGTTAACCT
>CAJZGX010000090.1:0-5385 GCA_916048235.1 uncultured Atopobium sp. | reverse complement strand
GAGGAGAATTACATCGAAAAATTCTTGAAAAATAAATAATCTTTTTTGCCTTTTTGCTTGTATTGTATAGATAATAGTTATATACTATATACAACAAGAAAGGAGGTGAGAGATGGAAGAAAAGATATGGCAATTGTTTCTTGCAGTCTTCACAGCAGTAGCCACAGTCACAGTTGAAAAGATTGCAGAGAAACTAAAAAAGTCCCACCCCGACGAAGAGTAAGGACTTAAAGCCAAAGGGGATATCAGTTGCAGCTGGTATCTCCTAGGCTCTAAGATTAACATAAAGGAGCACAAAATGGAAAACGTATTACTCATATTGGTTACTGTTGCAGTAACGCACTTTCTTTACAAAACTATCCGCAAGAAGGAAAGTCGATAATGGCTACTAGTGAAGCTCAAAAGCGGGCAAGCGCTAAGTATCGCAAAAACAACGTTAAAGCGATCATGTTCAATCTATACCCGAGCGATAAAGACTTGTTAGAGTTTCTAGAGTCAAAGAAGAACCGCTCGAGCTATATCAAAGAACTTATTCGTAAAGATATGGAGAACTCGAGAAATTAAGTTTTGCGCACTCTTGCGCACTCTTGCGCGGTGTTTTGTGATATTATGTACAGTAGCGATTTACGCAACAAAGGAACTAATAAGCGTTCTGGTTATAAGCCAGGGCGCTTTTTTGTTAGGCAGGTGAGCAAATGAGTTACAACATCAGACGCTCATATGCTAGAGATCAGTTGCGAAAGCAGATGATTGCACGAGAAGATGTGTGTCACATTTGTGGTATGCCAATTGATTACTCGCTTCCTGCTGGTGACCCGATGAGCTTTGAGATGGATGAGGTTGTACCTGTCTCAAGGCTACCTCTTGAACAAAGACGAGCTGCCGCCTGTGACCCAGAAAACGTGAAAGCGGCGCACCGTATATGCAATCAGAAGCGCGGTAATCGAATGATGGACGAGCTTAAGGGTAATGCACTACCTATTGTGAGAACGCGTCTTTGGTAGGGGGGTATACCCTCCCACAGCCCCAAAAGACTCCCCTTGGCATAGTCAGAATATAGCGAACCATCAAATTTTCCACAGTGAAGTGAGCCTGAAAGGAGGTCTTAATGGCCAAGAAACTAGTCACTATTTGCAGGGAAGGCAGTCGGTATGACATCTATAAAGCACTGCAGACAACTATGGCAAAGAAGCTAGATGATTGTGAGTCTGGCCGTGATTTTGCAGCCATTGTAAAGACATTCGTCCAGGTAGTTGACGAAGTCGACGTAATGGAAAAAGAGAAGTTACTTGCAGTTAAAAAGCCAAGCCCTGCTAAACGAGCCAGAAAGACATATCTCAAAGAGGTCTCGTGATGCCAAGGCGTAAAAAACGTGTTGGAAATCAAAAGCCGACCTTTGAACGCATTGGAAAATACCATCATTCTGATGCAAAAGCTTGCATAAATATGTTTTCTCATTACGGGTTTAAGCTTGACGATGCACAAAAATATGAGCTTGAACTTTATATGGCTAAAGACGTTAAAGGTATGCCGGCAGCTGAAACTATTGGTGCAGCCAAGCCACGTCAAAATGGCAAATCGTTTGCCGCACGACTCTACGGTATTTGGTGTGCGGCGATTTGTGGAATGGACGTTGTCTATTCAGCCCACAATGCTGATACCGTTGATGAGTTTTTTGATATGATTGTGAACCTTTTTACAGATGATGAGACATATCCAGATTTAGCTGAACTTCTTCTTAAGGCGTATAGGCAGCCAGGAAAGCAGTACTTGCTCTTTGATTGTGGACATTACAAAAGCGGCAAACGCGCAATTGGAAGGCTAAAGTTTTCAACCCGCACGACATCAAAGGCACGCGGAGGCACACGCTCACTCATTATTATTGATGAGGCACAGGAGCTTACAGACGCTCAGTTAAATGCTATTTTGCCAACTGTTTCTGCATCTAAAGATGGTTCTCCTCAAGTCATTTACATTGGAACTCCGCCAGACCCAACCTGTAGAGGAACGGTATTCAAACGAATGCACGATACAGCTCATTCCGACAGTTCTGGCGAGGCTTGGTGGCTTGAATGGGCCGCAGAATCTGTTCCGAGAGAGGGGACCAGCGATGAAGAAGCACTTGACCTTGCTTATGAGACTAATCCGGCTCTCGGCTCTCGCATTACGGAAAGAGCAGTACTCAATGAATGGCATCAGATGACAAAAGATGGATTTGCTCGTGAGCGTCTTGGTTGGTGGTCAACGCTCGATACTTCAGTTGAGTATATCGTCAATGCAAATGACTGGAATGAGTGCATAACAGAAGAGCCTTATGACGATGGTCTTCTTGCTTTTGGAATCAAATATTCGCTCGATGGAAAGAAAGTAGCAATTTCAGCAGCTCTAACTCAGCAAAATAACCCAACAGCTTATGTTGAGCTCGTGGATATCGCAGACGCTTATGGTGCTGGTCAAAACCTCGCTCAATGGATCAAGGAACGTGAGAGTCGCATTGCATGCGTGGTTATTGATGGCCGTTCTGGCGCAACTCAGCTGGCCGAACGCTTGCAGGAGCTACATTTTCCAAAGCGGGGCGTTGTTCTTTGCGATACAAAACAGGCTGTAGCGGCAGCTTCAAGATTTGTTGATGAAGTTGGAGCACACAGCATATGTCACGTCCCCTCTCCAGCACTGGACGAGTCTGTTACAGGCTCGTCCAGGCGTGCAATTGGAAATAACGGTGGCTTTGGATTTGGAGATTCTCCAAAAGCAACGTGTACCGCTGCTGAGTCTGCGGCGCTTGCACTTTATGGAGTTAGGACCACTAAAAGAAACCCAGCTAGAAAGCAGGTAGTCTGGTGACAATTGGAATTATTCCTGTTGCAATTGCAACAGCGGCTGGACTGAGAAAAGAAGATAGGCAGACAGTTTTAAATCTCTGTGCAGTTTACTCAAAGACCCTTGCACGTAATCGTTTGCGTGATGGCTACTATCTCATGCATATAAAGCCTCAGCAGCTCGGTATTTCGGTACCTGACGGCTTAAGAAACTTGGAACAGGCTATTTCATGGCCAGCAAAGGCTGTAGACGCTCTTGCTGACCGTTCTCAGTTCGATGGTTTTACTTGCACGGATGAGGATACTGCCAAGGAATTACAGGCTATTGTTCGTGAAAATGCCCTCAAGCGACGCTATCGTAAGGCCGTTAAAGGCCAACTTAGAAATTCCTGTGCGTTTCTTACTGTTACCGCTGGAAATGTTGATGCGGGAGAGCCTGCGGTTATTATCTCAGCATATTCTGCAGTGTCCGCCGCCGCTCTTTGGGATGAACGGTTACATCGTATTCAGGCTGGCATTGTCGTAGTTGATCGTGACAATCGACCGAATCACAGAAATGCTCCAACGTGGATTAATGTCTTTACTGATACCGATATTATCCGCATCCGTAGACCACTCGACTCGACTCGCTGGGTTGCTGAATACATTCCGCATGGAATGGGCCGATGCCTCATGGAGCCTTTGGTCTACGAGGCAACGCTTGACCGCCCGTTCGGTAAGTCACGCATCACTCGAGCTGTTATGGATCTGACTGATGATGCAATGCGCTCAAGCGTACGTGCTGAAGTTGCAGCAGAGTTTATGACAGCACCTCAAAAGTATCTTGTTGGTGCTGACCCAGATGCTCTCAACAAGCTCTCAAAATGGGATGCATATATTGGTTCAATCTTTGCGGTCTCAAAAGACGCTGATGGCGATACTCCGACGTTCGGCCAGCTGCAACAGGGTTCAATGCAGCCGCATATTGACTATATGCGCTCGCTTGCAGCTCGTTTTTCCGCTGAGACCAATGTTCCAATCTCAGAGCTCGGAATTGTATCTGATAACCCAAGTTCAGCAGAAGCAATCTACGCCGCAAAAGAGCCTTTGGTTGTTGATGCTCAAAACCTTAATGCCGATAACGGTGAAGCTCTTCGAGATATTGCTCTTATGGCGTTGGCAGTTAAGAGAAACATATCATTTGCCGAGGTGCTTACAACAGAGCCTAATATCACAGCTAAATGGCGCAATCCTGCAATGCCGTCAATTGTTTCCCAGGCTGATTCCATGCTCAAGATTGCTCAGGCTGTTCCATGGATTGTCAATTCAGAGATTCTTCTTGAGGAACTGGGCTTTACGGATGACCAAGTTCAAAGGCTTGAAAGTGACAGGGAAAGAGCGTCAGCACAAGAGCTTCTAAGGGCACGCTTTGCGGCTAAGGCTACAAAGACCCCAGCTGATAATCAAGACTTGCTGGACGGTGTAATTGATGAGGGTAAACAAGGATAGACTTACTCGATACAGAAAAGAGCTTGATTCAGCCGCAGACGATGCGGCTGAATTTATGTCTGACTATTATGATGCACTCAGAACTGCTAATCCTAACTCTTCAGTAGCAGAGCTTCGCAACATGGCTATTAAGTCAATAAAACAAGCTCTCAACGCCTTTTCTCCTCAAGCGGGAGAGATTGCAGGAGAGCTGTTTGATGAGATAGTAAGAGCAGAGGGTGTTAAGGCAAGGTTTCGTTATCAGCAGACTATTGAGCGTGGCTTAGTTGAGAAAAAAGTTCACTACCTTGCAAAAGACTTAGTTGACGGCAATAACCAGAAGTTTATTGACGCTTGTACTGCGCTTACTCGTTTCTATGTTAAACGTGAAGCGAATATCAACATGCACAGGAGTGCGCTTAGGTCGAAGATTTGGTGGGCGAGAGTTCCATCAGGTGCGGAAACCTGTGGTTTTTGCTTCATGCTTTCAACGCGCGGCTTTGATTATGAGTCCGAATTTAGCGCAGGTGGAGCTGGTCATAAGTTTCATCTGCACTGCGATTGCATAATCGTTCCAGGCACAAAGAAAACAACCATCGAAGGATATGATCCTGATGAGATGTACGCTCGCTGGGTTGAGTGTGCTAACACGATTGGTCTTAAGCCTACATGGGAGAATCGCTCCGCGATTATCGAGGAATGTGAGAGAAGAGATTTCAAGTGGCTCTACAGCGGGGACAAACCGAAGGTCACGTGGCGTAAAACGAAAGAGGAATTTAGAAAGAATTCCAATGGTGAGCAAGAAATTGCGTTGATAGAACTTCTCCAATCAAAGGGATTTAATGTAACAGCTCGAAAAGAAGATGCTCCAGAAGGTGAAAAAAACATTGATTTGCTTATAGGAAATATTCTTTACGAAATGAAAATACCAAAGAGTAGCATTGTGCGTTCAGTTGAATCAAACTTAAGACATGCAAAAGGTCAATTCAGGGACGCTCATGTAAATGATGGTGAGGTTTTAGATGGTACTCGTGTTGTCTTTTGGTCGAGAGACATGGGGTTAAGTGACGAGAAGATAGCTGAGCAAATCGAAAAGCAA
>CAJZGX010000089.1:0-5497 GCA_916048235.1 uncultured Atopobium sp. | reverse complement strand
GACTACAGATCAGCGCGAGCAAGAAAAGCTGTTCTACCAGGTAATTTGTAACGACAGAATTCCACAGTCCGTGGATACAGAAATTTGTGAGTAGCCGATGAGAGACGCCACATTTAAGCCCACCGTACTCTACTTGATTGCGCTTATTATCTGCGGTTCTAATGGAATAGTTGCAAGTCTTATCAACCTTCCTAGCTACCAAATTGTCTTCTTCCGCATGTTCTTGGGCACGCTCTTTTTGCTTGCGGTGAAGCTTGTGCAAAAAGAAGCTTTTACCATTCAAAACTACCCTAAGGACTTTCAGGCGCTCGTTGGATCAGGCATTGCCTTGGGTCTTCAGTGGACCTTCCTTTTTGAGGCGTATCGCCTGGTAGGAGTTGGTATTGCAACACTTGAGTATTACTGCGGACCCGTCATTGTAATGGCACTCTCTCCCCTTTTATTTGGCGAGAAACTCACTGCTAAAAAGATACTAGGATTTCTTGTAGTTGTTATTGGAGCTGCCCTTATTATTGGCTATGGAGTTGGACTGAACCTCTCGCCAGTTGGTCTTCTTCTAGGCGCTCTCTCTGCTGTTCTTTACGCTGTCATGGTTATTTGTAACAGGCAGCTCAAAGATGTTTCTGGTATTGAAGGTACCAGCATTCAACTGGGCATTGGCTGTGCCATTGTTGCTCTGGTTACTGTTGTATTCCATGGCATTGAGCTGCCCACAGATCCAGCATCGGTAAATTGGCTGGCCGTTTTGACCATCGGCCTCTTTAACACAGGGCTTGGATCATTTTTGTATTTCCCACAACTTACCAAGATTCCAGTTCAGCGCGTGGCAGTCTTTGGCTACCTTGAGCCACTATCTGCAGTTATTTTCTCGGCACTTATCCTTGGCGAGCCTTTTGGTCTTCTCAAAATAATAGGCACCGCCTGCATCATAGGCGGTGCCATCTTTGCTGAGCTATCAGGTTCCTCTTCGAACAAATCAGAGGCTATCGAAACTCCACTGTAGCGTTTAAGCAGCTGCGCGCAAGCTGCTGCTTACATTGGCATAGTAGGTGCCACAAAGACGCGAGCGGCGTTCTCGCGGTCAAGGTCATACAGGTTCTTTGGATCTCCACCAAAGATCTCTACTGCCTTGAGAAGATCAGAAGCATTTGCCTCTTCCTCACCCTGCTCCTTAACGTACCAGTCAAGCAGCTGCATAGTGCGGAAATCGTTTGCCTTCTGAGCGACGGCATAGCACTCGTTAATGCTTGCGGTAATGAACTGCTCGTGCTCGTATGCTGCCTTGATTGGCTCAACTACCTTGGAGAAGGTAAGGTCTGGCTTTGCGATTGCCTCCATGGTTGGAGTCCAATCGTTATCAAGCAGGTAGCGACGAAGAATACGTGCGTGAGCAAGCTCCTCCTGAGACTGGATAACATACCAGTTTGCAAAGCCCTTAAGGCCCTGCTCCTCATAAAAGTCTGCAAAGGTTAGATACAGATAAGCGGAATAGAACTCTTTGTTAATCTGCTGGTTAAGAATGTTGCCAACGCTTGAATCAAGTGCCATGTTCTTCTCTTTCCTCATAACATTTCTTTTCCACAAAAAAATGAGAAGCCCTTTGACTTCTCATTTTTGATACCCAGTTGTTAGTCTCTTAAACAGGTTGCACAAAATCTTAATGATAAAAATAGTTACTATTTTTATCTCCTATTTGTGTACGCTGCTCTTGCGCCACCTATACGTTAGTCGCGGGTGAGCTTGCGGTGAATGCGATGAGGACGAGCAGCCTCCTGGCCAAGTCTCTCAATACGATTAGCCTGGTAAGCCTCAAAGTTACCCTCAAACCAGAACCATTTACCTGGGTTCTCGTCGTCGCCCTCCCACGCAAGAATGTGTGTAGCAATGCGGTCCAAGAACCAACGGTCGTGACTGGTTACCACCGAGCATCCTGGGAAGCGCTCAAGTGCATCCTCAAGGCTTTCCAGCGTCTCAATATCGAGGTCGTTGGTAGGCTCGTCCAGAAGCAGGAGGTTTCCGCCCTGCTTGAGCGTAAGAGCAAGGTTTAGACGGTTCCTCTCGCCACCAGAAAGGACGCCAGCACGTTTCTGCTGATCAGGTCCTTTGAAGCCAAAGCTGGCTACATAGGCGCGGCTTGGAATCTCCGTGTCCCCCACCTTGATGAAGTCGTTTCCGTCAGAAACAACCTCCCAGATGGTCTTCTCTGGATCGATTCCCTGCCTGAGCTGGTCAACGTAAGAAATCTGGACTGTCTCGCCAATCTCAAGCGTGCCGGAAGTGAGCTCCTCCTGGCCAACAATAGCCTTGAACAGCGTGGACTTTCCAACGCCGTTGGGGCCAATCACGCCAACAATGCCGTTTCTTGGCAGGCTGAACGAGAGGTCATCGATAAGAACGCGGTCGCCAAAGGCTTTGTGGATGTGGTCGGCTTCCAGGACCTTCTGGCCCAGGCGCGGACCAACAGGAATCTGGATCTCGGTGAAGTCGAGCTTCTTGGACGCGCGAGCCTCTGCTTCCATCTGCTCGTAGCGGTCAAGACGTGCGCGGTTCTTAGCCTGACGAGCCTTAGGAGACGAACGAACCCACTCCAGCTCAGCGCGCATTTTCTTTGCGCGCTTGGCGTCCTGCTGGTTCTGAGCCTCAAGGCGCGCAGCCTTGTTCTCCAGGTAGGTTGAGTAGTTGCCCTCATAAGGATAGAGCTGTCCGCGGTCAACCTCGCAGATCCACTCGGCAACGTCGTCGAGGAAGTAGCGGTCGTGCGTGACGGCCATGACAGCGCCGGGGTAATCGTGCAGGAACTTCTCAAGCCAGAGCACCGACTCCGCGTCAAGGTGGTTGGTGGGCTCGTCAAGAAGCAACAGGTCAGGTGCCTCAAGAAGCAGACGACATAGGGCTACACGGCGTTTCTCGCCACCAGAGAGATGGGTGACGGGAGAGTCTGGATCTGGGCACTGCAGCGCGTCCATGGCCTGAGAGAGCTGGCTGTCCAAGTCCCAGCCGTTAGCTGCGTCGATCTCGGTCTGGAGCTGGCCCATCTCTGCCATGAGCGCGTCAAAATCAGCGTCGGGATTGCCCATCTCAACGCCAATCTCGTTGAAGCGCGTGATCTTGGCAAGCAGGTCACCGAAGGCGAGCTCAATGTTCTCCTTGACCGTTTTGGTCTCATCCAGCGGTGGCTCTTGCTGGAGCAGACCAACGGTGTAACCTGGGGTTAGCTTGGCCTCACCGTTAGAGACGTCCTCCATACCGGCGATAACCTTGAGCAGCGTAGACTTTCCCATGCCGTTTGGACCCACAACACCGATTTTTGCGCCTGGGTACACGCCGACGGTGACGTCGTCAAGAATGACCTTCTCGCCGACTGCTTTGCGGGCTTTGTACATCTGATAGACAAACTCTGCCATGTGCTCCTCCTTAAGGGGCTGTCAGATGAAATATTCACATAGTCCATTCTAATGAAATATCGCGGGGACTTCACAGTAGAGAAGCTGGAAAAGGATATGTCTGCAAAACGCAAGGTCACGTTGGGCTGCACGCTTGTGTGATCCGGTGCGCGATGGCGCGACGTGGAGCGCGAGGGCGCGACGCAGTGCGCGAGGGTGCGATGCGGTGCGCGAGGGTTCGATGCGGAACGCGAAAACACACCTATGTCAGATAATCTGCTCAAAAGGCGTATACATTGCACTCAAAACCTCTATATCTTGCAGATTATTGGACTTAGGTGTGTTTTTTGCCTCGCATTTAGCAGATTATCCGACATAGGTGTGTAGCTAGAGGCTCGAAAATAGAGGTAGTTAAACTATTTATATATAGCTATTCATCATTACGAATATTGGTCCTTATTTATACATAATAATGAATTGACCCATTAATTGTGATCATGGCTCGCGTTAGATAGCCGCCTTCGGATGGTTTGTCGCAAGAGACACCAAATCTCCAAGCTATATAGAACAATCGCATTGTAAATTGCCATTCAACCGCGTCGTTACGAACGAGTAGGAAGAATGGCAAGAAAATTGTGGGCTAACGTAGGCTATTTTGGTTGACGTGGCCCTTTGTGGTTTAAGTGAGCTTATGGTTTTACATGGCCCTGATTTGCTTTATCTACGGCGTCTTTGACCATCTGCGCGTACAGGGTACCGCCACGATTAATGGAATCTGAATCAGAGCCAAAGTGAACGTAGTCAGTACCTGCCCAAATGTCAGGATTATCCTGAGCAATCTGTGCCCAATCCGCAATGGTAATGAAGTCGTACTGCTGAGCGAGCTCAAGCTCATGTGCGCGGATGGCATTTGCACCAGCATTTGGATCGGAGTTTCTACCGTCATACGGAGTGACAAAAATCAGACGATGTCCGCGCGGCAGCATGTCCACAATCTTATCAACCGCATCGGAGCCACCAACAGGGTTGGTGCCCAGAGCAACAACAACATCCTGGTAGAGGGTGTTATTGTCGATTGCGGACTGCAGCAAATCTACGCCCATCGCCACGTTTCTACTAACAGAAGCGTCAATTTGAGCATCGGGCAGCGCATCCTGCAGATAAGAACGAGCACGCAGCGAAACGGAATCGCCAATGTAGGTGACACCCTCAACAACGTTGTAGTTGCTTGCCTGCGAGGTATCCGCATGCTTGCGAGTCATGGTCATGGTGCTCTGCTCCTGTAACGAAGCGTTGAGCAGCAGATCGTTCTGGAAATCGCTGAGCTGTGGAGCGGTTAGCGCAATAAAGGCGACGGCCGCAGCAAAAGGAATAAGCGCAAGGCCGGTACCTCGCAAAACCTTCTGACCATCAAGCTTGATGCGCGAGAAAATCTCTGGAGACTTCCCTGCCAACGCTGGCTCAAGCACATAGAACGAGCAGCTTGCAAACACAAACGAAAGCACCAAGGTCAAAAGTGCAGCTAGGACGGGATTGGTCTTCTCGGCAAAAATAATGTACAAAGGCCAGTGGAACAGATACACGCCGTAGCTGGTATCTGCCACAAAAGAAACAATTCCGGGCTCTTGGATGCCCTCGGTTTTTTGGTGCAACATGCGAGCAAAGAAAATCATTGCGGCTGCTGCGAGCGAGGCAAAAAGGAAACCAAAAGTGTACGTAAAGAGGTCCTCGAAGTGCATAAAGACGCTCAAGAAGACAAGAACGCCGCAGCTTGCCACAAGGCCAGCGAGCGTCAACGGAGTAGAAAGCTTCTGCTCGAGCTGGTCAAAGAGCTCGCCCGTTTGAGCAATTCCTGCAACGCACGCCAACAGCGCGCCAATAAAGAATGGGAACACATGTGTTTGCGTTGAGAAGTACTGGATAGAAAGATTTGTTGAGGTAGATGCACCTGTGGCCATTGCCAAATAGGTAGCAACCAGCAGTACCAGAGAAGCTCCGGCAATCTTTACCTTATAGCTTCTGATTGTTTTGCTGAGGCAAGCAAGCAGCCAAGCGCACAGGCCCCAAAGCACATAAAAGTGCATCTCAACAGCAAGACTCCAGGTATGCAGATA
>CAJZGX010000088.1:0-5657 GCA_916048235.1 uncultured Atopobium sp. | reverse complement strand
CAAAATTCTTGTTTTCTTAGTCACTTTTTGTCCTCCCTCCATTTGCGATATACCGATTGTGCGCTCGGATTGAGAGAAGGAGGACAAAAACAAAAGATTTACCTGCACAAATATGTCAGATAGCTGACGCAAATCTGACACAAAGTAATGTATCCACAGGCTGCAGCGACGCAATGAAAAATAGGTAATTTAAATTTTTATCTTGTTTAAAATATAAAAATTTTTAGAACGTCATAACTGCTACATTTTTAGAAGGATTGTAATGAATGATTTTCTAAGTGATTTACCTTACTCATGAACGAGGATTGACCCCCCTAATTAGCTAGGCAGGACCAACCCCGTTGGTCTCAATATAGCATATTTCCTGCTAGTTTAGCGAAAAACACCCTAGACAAGCCAGGGTGTTTTGAGGATTTACGCCGTTAAAGCTTAAAGCACAACATCAGGGTCGAGCGATTGCTGACTTTCTCGCATTTCTTTTGCCAAAGACAAATATGCTTTTAACTGCGGCTCTGTAATCTTGCCCTCGTGCAGAGCATCCTGAACACTACATCCAGGCTCATGCGTATGGGTGCAATCCCTAAACTTACACGTCTGAGCAGCTTCAGAGATATGCGGGAATATCTTCTGCAATCCCCTCTCATGACCCACAATAGGCAGACTTCTGAGGCCAGGTTCATCCACAATAACGCCAGCATCAGGAAGCGCTACCATGCGACGAGCAACTGTTGTATGACGGCCAGCCTTATCAGATTCGCGGACTTCTCCCGTTTCAAGTGCCTCATGTCCCAAAAGCGCATTCAGAAGCGTTGATTTACCAGCCCCTGATTCGCCAAGCACAATGGCCACGGAGCCGTAAGGAACAAGGCTACGAACAGCATCAATTCCCCACGCAGCCCCAAACTTTTGGGCAGTCTGAGCAAGATCTGCAAGTGCATCGGTTTTCTCGCCCTCAAGCTTTGAAGCTGTTGCAACAATCTTCACCGTAGAGCCAAGAGCTGCGGTGATAGAAGAAATCTCTTGAGCCAAAAGCTCCGGACCCGCTACATCTGACTTAGTAAGCACCACAGCACAGGCTGCACCGCAGTCTTTAGAGATAACCGCCGAGCGCACAATGCGATCAACCGAGACAGCTTCGCCGTCTAAGGCCTGTACCACAAGCACCAGGTCAACGTTTGCGGCCAAGGTCTGCTTTTGGCCACGAGCTCCGCCCTTCCAGCGAGCAATATCGGTCTCTCGTGGCAGAATGGCCTCGATGATGCCCATATCGTGCGAGTCCGGAATGCGAGCACATACCCAGTCACCAACGGCTACCGTGGAGTTCTGGCCCTTGGTCACGCGCGCAGCAAACTCGGCGCGAAACACTCCCTGCTCTGACACAACCGCAGGAAATCCCCTATCCAAGCGGACCACGCAGGCCATGGTTATCGTCTGGCGAGAAACCCCTTGAGCTTCAAGCTCAGATACGACGTCTGTATAAGCTTGCGTCTGATCCGACGATGGAGTCAGCTGCTCAAACGCTGGAACGTCCAGCAATGAAGAAAGGGCCGGCAGAGACCCTTGAGTCCTGCCGGCTCCTAGTTTCTTGGAACTTTTTGTACGCTTAGCGGACAAGAGTGCTCCCTACCTTATGCTTTGTTTTTCTGCACAGAACGCATAACAGCCTTGTACAGCTCCATCAGAGGAATGATAGATGCAGCTAAAAGCATTGCCATGGCGTACTCTTCAAAACCAATCTCAGCAAAGCCAAATGCCTGAGAAAGTGGTGTCTCAATTACCACAAAGGTAAGAATCAAAGACATAACAAAGGAACCCCACAGCCAAATGTTTTGGCTGGTTAGCTTGAAGATGGAACCACGCAGAGAACGCATGTTGAAGGAGTGGAACATCTCAACCATAGAAAGCGTCAAGAATGCCATGGTCATACCCTCAACGCCAGCATCTGGGTTAGTAATAACCTGAGAGATATCAAAGGTTCCATACTCAAAGTAGTGGCCAATAAAATAGCTAGCAAGGGTGAGAAGGGCAATGATAGAGCCTTGAACAAGGCAGTCAAAGCCAACGCCGCCCGCAAAAATTCCGTCCTTAGGATTACGAGGCTTGCGCTTCATAATGCCTGGTTCAGCCTTCTCGGTAGCCATAGCAAGCGCAGGCAGAGAGTCGGTGATCAGGTTAATCCACAGAAGGTGGGTAGGCTGAAGAATAGTAAAGCCAACCAGTGATGCAATAAAGACGGAAATAACCTCTGCAAGGTTGGAGCTCAAGAGGAACTGGATGCACTTACGAATGTTGTCGTAGATACGTCTTCCCTCTTCGCACGCGCTAATGATGGTGGCAAAGTTATCGTCAGCCAGAACCATATCTGCAACGCCCTTAGTAACATCGGTACCAGTAATACCCATACCAATACCAATATCAGCGCGTTTGATGGAAGGAGCATCGTTAACGCCGTCACCTGTCATGGCCGTAACCATGCCCTTCTTGCGCCAGGTATCAACAATGCGGACCTTGTGCTCAGGCTGAACACGTGCGTAAACGCCAATTGTCTCAATACGCTGCTCAAACTCTTCGTCAGAAATCTTATCAAGCTGTGCGCCGGTAATTGCCTGAGAGCGATCGGTAATAATGCCCAGTTCAACCGCAATAGCAACGGCTGTATCAATGTGGTCACCAGTAATCATAACGGTGCGCATACCAGCTTCATGAGCCTCTGCAACAGCGCCCTTAACCTCAGGACGAACTGGGTCAATCATGCCAGAGAGTCCAACAAAGACCATGTCATGCTCAAGGTGAGCTGGATCATAGCTCTGAGGAGCTTCTGTTCCCCAATCGCGACGAGCAGATGCCATAACGCGAAGTGCCTGGTCAGCCATGGACTTGTTCTGAGCCAAAATTTCAGAGCGAGCCTCATCGGTGAGGTCAATAATGCCATCGCTTGTCATAATCTTGGTGCAGCGAGCAAGCACCTCATCAGGCGCACCTTTGGTGTGCTGTACAACTTTGCCAGAGCGAGTACGCACCACAACAGACATCATCTTACGAGAAGAGTCAAAGGGCGCCTCGCCAATACGAGGGCGAGAAGAAGCAAGGTCACTTGTGGTGTATCCAAGTTTTGCAGCGTCTGCAACAAGAGCAGCCTCAGTTGGCTCACCCTTTGCCACCTGCTCCGCATCGTCCCAGGTAGCGTCTGAGCACAGCGCCATGGTACGTACATGTGCATCAAGATTTTCTGTCTCATGACGGACAACAGTCATCTTGTTTTGGGTCAGAGTACCGGTCTTATCAGAGCAGATAACCTGAGTACAACCAAGGGTCTCAACTGCGGTAAGTCGACGAACAATAGCGTGGCGTTCGCTCATTCTAGTAACACCCATAGAAAGAACGATGGTAACAACGGCAACAAGACCCTCTGGAATTGCAGCTACTGCAAGAGAAACTGCAACCATAAACGTACTGAGGATAAGGTCAAAGTTGCCAAGCATCTCGGCGCCGTGCTTGATAAATCCTGTTGCAAAAACAAGCAGTGAGATGACAACAACAAGAATAGTAAGTGTGTGGGAAAGCTTATCGAGGGCAATCTGAAGTGGAGTCTGTCCTTCTTCTGCCTGAGAGATTGCGTCTGCAATCTTGCCCATCTCAGTGTCCATGCCTGTTGCAACAACAACTGCACGACCGCGTCCATAGACCACAATAGATCCGGAGTAGCACATATTCTTTCGGTCACCCAAAGGAATATCATCTGTGCCTTCAGTAAGACTGAGGGTCTCCGCGTGTTTCTCGACAGGAACTGATTCACCTGTAAGCGCAGACTCCTCTACCTTCATGGAAGCGCTTTCAAGAATACGACAGTCAGCTGGGACGGAGTCGCCCGCCTCAAGCAGGATGATATCGCCCACAACAAGCTCAGTTGAGGCAACCGTCTCAAGGCGGCCGTCCCTGATAACCTTGCTCTGAGCTGCGCTCATCTCTTGCAGAGCAGCAAGGGCTTCCTCGGCTTTGCCCTCCTGGACAACACCAAGAACAGAATTAATAACAACAACAAACAGAATAATTACGACGTCTGCAACTCCGGTATAAATACCTTCAGCAGCAGAAATAGCAGCAGCAACAAGAAGCATGATGACCATAGGATCAGCCATCTGCGCAAAGAATCTTTTAATAATTGATTCTTTTGGAGCTTCTTTAAGCTTATTGAGGCCATAAGCCTCAAGACGTGAAGTTGCTTCTACATCAGACAATCCAGCTTCAACATCAGTTTTTTGCGCACTGATAACATCAGACGCACTTGAAAGATACTCTTTCAAAGTTCCTCCTGGGTTTCTACCTGACAGATTGATGCCCGATCATAATTCCCCAGGAGAGGGGCAAGGGCTCACCAAGGTTGCCGTGTCAGGACCTTACAACGTCCTATCATAGGACCTTACAATGCTCTATCATTTTACCGTATTCTTCTTTTTTTCAAACCTTATAAATATTTCTTAAAACTCCTGTTATGTGCCAAATAATTGTTATTCAAGGGGTACAATAAGCGCAGTACATAACAACATAAGCCAAACGTTAGTTTTGGCAAGGAGGCAGTTATGAAAATCCTGTTTTATGGTGCTCAAAGTTATGACAAGGATTCTTTCAACCTTGAGCTTCCAAAGTATCCAGATGTTTCAATCGACTACATTGAGTCAAACCTTACGCCTATGACCGCAGGCTTTGCTAAGGGTTATGATGCTGTCTGTGCTTTTGTTAATGCAGATGCTTCAATTCTGACTCTTGAGATTCTTGCCGGCTTTGACGTTAAGCTTCTACTTATGCGCTGCGCTGGCTTTGATGCTGTCGATGTTAACGCTGCTAAAGACCTTGGTATTACGGTTACGCGCGTACCTGCTTACTCCCCTGAGGCAATTGCAGAGCACGCAATGGGTCTTGCGCTTGCTGCTAACCGTCGTATTCACCGTGGCTACATCAGAATTCGCGAGAATAACTTCTCGCTTGTTGGCCTTGTTGGCGATACACTTCACGGTAAAACTGCCGGCATTGTTGGAACTGGTCGTATTGGCGCAGCGCTCTGCCGTATTTGCAAGGGCTTTGGTATGCACGTCCTTGGTGCAGACCTGTATCCAAACATGAGCCTTGTCAATGACGAGCACGTTGTTGATGAGTATGTCAGCTACGATGAACTCTGGGAGCGTTCGGACTTTATTTCCCTTCACGCTTTCTTGAATGACGAGAGCTACCACATGATTAACGATAAGACCATCGGAAAGATGAAAGATGGCGTCATCCTCGTTAATACTGGTCGTGGTGGACTTATCGATACCAATGCCCTTATTCGTGGCATTCTTTCTGGCAAAATTGGTGCTTGTGGACTTGACGTTTATGAAGAGGAAAATCCAAACGTTTATAAGGACCGCGGCGCTGAGGTCTTTGATTCAATTACCTCTACACTTTGCTCCTTCCCTAACGTAGTTATGACAAGTCATCAGGCATTCTTTACTCATGAGGCACTTGCTCAGATTGCTCAGGTTACGCTAGATAACGCAACTGCTTTTTCTGAGGGTACTGACTATGTTGATAAAAGTGTGGTTTGCTAAGTACCAGAGAAACAAACGCTCTGAAAACGGTTACTATTGATAACCGAATGTGATTTTAATTCCTATGAAAAG
>CAJZGX010000087.1:0-5767 GCA_916048235.1 uncultured Atopobium sp. | reverse complement strand
ATCTTCTTCCACAAGCGTAGACCATAGCTATTAGGAAGTCCTGCCTCAATACGAACAGCCAAGTACCATCCCGTGGCGTTATAAACCAACTCAAAGATATCTTGGCTGGTTACGGCAGGAATACCCTGCGTTAATGCTGTAAAGATAATTCTTACTATGTCAAACAGAACGATAACAGTAACCGCAAGAATGTACGGTCTAATAAATCGGGCATCATTTGAACCCTTAAGGGCAAGAAGACCTGCAGCAAGAGAAAATACTGCACCAACTGTCACCAAGAAAATAGTAAGAATACCCTGTTGCTCAAGAAATTGATTAACAGTTGCCAAGAACGGTTGATTTACAACTCTAGAAAGGTCATGCAGTCCAAGCAGAATAAGAACTAGAAAAAGTGCAATTCCGCTCAATGCAATAGAGACCAGCGAAAAGAAATGAAGAACTCGCTGATGACGAGAGCGCCAATACGTAGTTCCCACAATACCCTGGTCGTGCTCCTTCTTTACTTTATCCGCAAGATTGGAACAAATTACCACGTAAACTATAGTATTAAGTTGAACAAAGGGATCAAGAATAATCAGCTCTCCTCTACCCCAGGCCCATAAAATTCCTACCAGAATAATCAGGCCGATCAGATAGCAAAGAAATCTATATGGTTCAACTTTTGATGAGTCTTTGGCGGCACGTAATCCAAATATCGAAGTGACAACTTGCAACATACCAATAAGAAGCACAAATACATAGCCCAGAAGTACGTTATTGCTAAACGTAAAATACACGCCACTAAATTCAAGCTTCTCTAAAGGAACTGCAGGTTGTAAGCCTGTGATAGTAGCAAAAAGAAACGCCAATGTTATCAAAACATCTGCCGCGCCCAAGATAATCAATACAATTGAGACAATACGTAAGATATGTTGAGCAGGAGTTCTAGGAATAGTGGCCTTAACTCGATCAGACGCAGGACGCTCCAATGGCTCATCTTCACCAACTACAAGGATTTTCTCGGCACGTTCTGCTACTTCAGAAACGTTTTCTGCCAGCTCAGAGGATGCCGCAGTAATCTTTTTAGAGAACTCTCCTACCTTTGAATTTTCAGCCAGCTTGGCGATCTCAGCACCGATATCTTTTTTCTGTTCCACTGACACAAAAAATCCTCACACCTGTCCAAAATGTTCAAATAAATCATAGCATTAGCTACTTTGCTGTGTTAGTATGTGCAACTGTCCGTGTACCTGCAAGTATATAAGGAGGCTTGTTCGATGCTTTTTTAATCTTCTCGTGAGCGTGTCACATGTCCACACCACGAGTTTGTCTGACATGTTCCACCATTAATCGAGGAGAAGTATGGAATCGAATAAGCTTTTTGCGGAAACACCACCATTTAAATTATTTTTACGAGCAGCCCTCCCGGGTGCTATTGCCATGCTTGCGTCGATGCTCTACGACACTGCAGATGGAATCCTTGTTGGACGATATCTGGGTCAGGAGTCCTTTGGCGCGGTTACCATTGCCATTCCACTAGTTATTCTCTGCTTTGCGGTTGCCGACCTTATTGGCGTTGGAGCCTCTGCGGTTATTGCCGTTGAGCACGGCAAGAAGAACCACCAGACAGCAAACAATATTTTTACCATTGCTTTTATCATGCTCGTTACCACTGGTGTTATCAGCGGCATTTTCTTCTTCTTTTGTGCACCAAACGTTTTAGCACTGATGGGTGCTCAAGGAAAGATTGCCGAACAAGGAACTATCTACCTGCGCGTATGGACACTGTTCTTGCCGGTTATGTGCATCTCATACGCTGTTGATAACTTCCTTAAAATCTGTGGCAAAATTAGACGCTCTACCAGCATTGCCTTTATTTCCGCAATTCTGGGAACCGTGCTTGAATACTACTTCTTAGGTGTTTTGGGATTATCCGTTGAGTATGCGGCACTGGGATACTGCATCTCAATTACCTTCTCGTCCCTTTATGGCATCTGGCCCTTTATTGGTAACAAGCAAATCCTTAAGTTTGTAAAGCCACACTTTAATTGGACGCATATCAAAGAAATCTTTGTAAACGGCTTCCCTATCTTTATGCAGAACATCTCAAGCAGGATTTATTCGCTGTTGATGAACGCTGCTCTGCTGAGCCTCGGCGGAGATATTGCCATTGCTTCTTATGGCGTGCTTCTCTACTCTGGTGGTCTCATCCAGCCGCTCATTTATGGACAGGCTGACGCCATGCAGCCAGCCATTGGCTACAACTGGGGCGCAAAGAAAAAAGATCGAGTGCTTGCTATCGAGAAGTACATCTTCTCCACAGGCATCATTATTGGCATCTTTGCGTTCTGCGTCTCATTCTTCTTCTCGGAGTTCTTGGTTAAGCTCTACCTGCCTGAAGGAACACAAGACCTGCTTAACATGGCCATCCCAGCTATGCGCATTCACGCTTTTATCTTCATTTTTAGCTGGATTACCATATGCACCGAGAGTCTTGCCATTGCCCTGAAGCAGACAAAGATTTCCAATCTCTTGAGCATCTTTATGGCACTTATCTTCCCTATCAGCTCACTACTGATACTGAGGCCATTTGGTCTGGATGCACTTTGGTACGTGTCAGTTGTGTCCAATATACTCTCAGCACTGCTCTCTGTTGGCTGCCTCATCCACATCTATCGCAAGCACTTTAAAGGTGTGAATTCAGACGGTGTTGATGGCGCTGATGCTGTATCCGATGGCACTCAAGAAGAAAACTCCCAGCTCACCGATGCAGAGCTTTCTGAAGCAGAGCTTGCAGCGTCCGAGCTCTCCAACCCAGAAGATCACCTGGACCCAGAATCCATCTCTCGAGCTCAATAGCCCGCGCACTCGCAACAACCGCAGTTCAGCGCACTCCCAGCTCCGCACGCCCGGCATGCTCCGCACAACAACGTACTCCTCACAAAAACATGGCGAGAAGATCTTCTGATTCCAAGATCTTCTCGCCATAAACATAAGCGGTTATAGAACGACTACCTACAGTGCAGCAAGTGCCTGCTCGACGTCGTTGATAAGGTCTTCGGTGCCCTCAATACCGCAGCTCAAGCGCACAGTACCTGGGGTAATACCTGCTGCTACAAGCTCCTCGTCAGTAAGCTGACGGTGCGTTGAAGAAGCTGGATGCAAGCAGCAAGAACGAGCATCTGCAACGTGTGTAGCAATGGAGAATACCTTGAGGTTACCCAGGAACTTCTCGGCAGCCTCACGACCACCTGCAACGTCAACAGTGATAACACCGCAAGAACCGTTTGGCAGGTACTTCTGAGCCAACTCGTAGTACTTATCGCCTGGAAGACCAGGATAGCTTACGTGCGCAACCTTAGGATTGTTTGCAAGCGCCTCGGCAACTGCCTGGCCATTCTTGCAATGCTGAGCCATACGAACGTGCAGAGACTCAAGGCCAAGGTTAAGATAGAAAGCGTTCTGTGGTGACTGAATGGAACCAAAGTCACGCATAAGCTGAACAGTTGCCTTAGTGATAAAGGCACCACCATTACCAAACGTATCTGCATAGACAAGGTTGTGATACGAAGGATCAGGCTGGGTTAGACCTGGAAACTTATCTGCGTGAGCAGCCCAGTCAAAGTTACCACCGTCAACAATGGCACCGCCAACAGCAGAGCCGTGACCGTCCATATACTTGGTTGTGGAATGGGTCACAATATCTGCTCCCCACTCAAGAGGACGGCAGTTCACAGGTGTGGCAAACGTATTGTCAACAATCAGTGGTACACCGTGGTCATGAGCGGCCTTTGCCCAACGCTCAATATCAAGGACAACCAGTGCAGGATTTGCAACAGTCTCACCAAAGACACACTTAGTATTTGGCCTAAATGCAGCGTTAATCTCCTCATCAGTTGCATCTGGCGAGATAAACGTGCACTCCACGCCCATCTTCTTAAGGGTGATAGCAAACAGGTTAAAAGTGCCGCCATAAATGGTGGAAAGCGCAATAAAGTGATCTCCGGCCTCAGCAATGTTAAAGACGGCAAAGAAGTTTGCTGCCTGACCAGAAGAAGTCAGCATTGCAGCAGTACCGCCCTCAAGAGCACAAATCTTTGAAGCTACATTATCAAGCGTTGGATTCTGAACGCGAGAATAGAAATAGCCCGCAGCTTTGAGGTCGAACAACTCTCCAAGCTGCATCGACTCGTCATATTTGAACGTGGTTGATTGAATGATAGGCACTTGCCTAGGCTCACCGCAACCAGGCTGATAACCGCCCTGCACGCAGCGAGTCTCGATGCTCTCAGACATAGCATCCTCCCTCATAATCATCATCCACGCCGCGCAAACGTCAATGCGCTCCAAACGTGGACTATGTGATTATCTAAGGATACTAGTCTCTCTACCCTCAATAACACGCTCAATCAAAACTTTTTCATGTTCTGAAACAATTGCGAGGTCTGAGGTAACATCTCTGAAGTCCATGGAGTCTTTCCACTCTTTGACCAGGGAAATGTTACGCTGAGCTGTGCAAACAATACTAAGCTCAGAGTCAATGTCCTGCATAATCTGAGTATAATTTGCGCGTTTCTCGCCCAACATATCACTGAGGTGGAAAAGAATGTGCTCAACTTCACGAACTTCTCGCCTTGCATGGTGTACCTCAGAGAAGCTGGTCATATCCAGGCCAAACAGGCGCGCATCAATAGTCTCAAGCATGTAATCAAAGCGGCTGCTGACATCTTCAAACGAGAGGCCATCTTGTAGCACTGCGTCTGACCAAGCGGGCTCAAAGAGCTCATCCAGAGCGCAGCGCAGACTACGACGAACCGCCTTCTTACGCAGGCCCTCACAGACACGATCACGCTCAGTCTCGCGAGCTGCCTCGACAGCGCTGACCAGCTTGGAGCCTTGAGAAAGCTCTCCAGACTCCATCAAATCTGCAACGGTATCAGAGAAGCCGTCAATCTCACGAAGACGCGTAGTTGCACCAAGCATCAGCCTATAAACAGGCTCAGCAATCTTTACCGCCTCTTCATTAAGAAGTGGCGAGAAGAACTTGGTAAGCAGCTGAGTTCCCCTAAGAGCAAACCTAAATGCTGCGATAACTGCAGGGTCTTCTGGATGAGCACGGAACTCTGTGTATGCATCTTCCAGATTGGTTGCTGCATGAGCGCATGCCTCATCAAGAGCGTCAAGCGTTTCCCAAGGCTGAGTGGAAGGACCACTGACCAGCCAAAGAAGCTTTCCATGAGGCTCGCGAACATCTCCAAGCTGCTTCCAGACACACTCATGTTGATGACCAAGCGAACCACATACGTCAATAGCGCACACAGCGCCCTTTGTCAGCGGAAGTTCAAATCCCAAAAGAGTCTCTGCAACATAACCCAAAAATGGGGCGTGACCAACAAGAATAAGCGTTTCTGCATCAGCGTGCTCAAGCTCTGCCTGAAGTGCAGGAAGATCTTGATCGTAAAGGGAGTCATGAATTTCCAGACCTTCTGCATCCAGAGCCTCTGCCACAATCTCTGCAGTCTCAAGCGCACGAAGAGCGGGACTTGTCCAAATCTCAGCCTCTTCACCCTCTGCTCCCAACAGACCAAAAATATGAGGATAATTGGCAGATAAAGCCCTCTGACCAGCACGTGTAAGCTCTCGACTCATGTCTTCAGAGCCCCGTTCAGATACACCATGTCTAACAAGAACCAAAGTCTTTACCATGTTTACCTCCGCTGGTCATCTGCAGAAAACTGCTTCTTATAGCGTAATAGGACAGATCGGAAGACGTCGTGTAGGGAAAGAG
>CAJZGX010000086.1:0-5842 GCA_916048235.1 uncultured Atopobium sp. | reverse complement strand
CAATCATTCCCATTGGCGTTGTATAGTCTACATCTATACCCAAATTACGCAATATAAAAACAATAATACATATCGTCCATATTTGCCCTAAGGTTCCTGATAAATAAAGCAAAATTGCCTTTTTTCGGCTCATAAATTTTCTCCTAAATTCCAATTTGTCACTTTGTCTATGCTACAACTTATATCAAACCGGTTTTTAATAAACTACTTCTATAGTTGCATGACAAGGTTATAACGATAAAGCGATAAAAAAAGAACCCTGCTCGGCCTCGGATATTAACCGGGGTGGCGCGGGTTCTTTGACTAATATACCACATATAAAGAAAAAGCCGATATTTCACGGCTTCGAGAAATTCTGGTCGGGTGGACTGGATTTGAACCAGCGACCCCTTGACCCCCAGTCAAGTGCGCTACCAAGCTGCGCCACCACCCGTTTGCTTTTGATACGATAGCATTCCAACATAAAATGAGCAAGCAATTCCCGGTAAGCGTGAAGATAGAATGAGCTACATATGGATAACTTCTTTAAGCGTGCGTTTTCAGTAGTCAAGCAGATTCCCGAGGGTAGAGTCAGTACGTATGGGCAGATAGCTCGCATGATAGGGGAGCCAAGAAAGGCTCGCTATGTGGGATTTGCTATGCACCAGAGCCCCGGTGTTGCGGGCGGTGTACCTTGCCACAGGGTAGTTTTTAAAGACGGCTCACTTGCTCCAGGCTTTGCCTTTGGTGGACCAGATGCACAGAGAGAGCTTCTTGAGGCAGAAGGGGTGCAGTTTCTTGAAAACGGTAAGGTTGATATGAAGCATTTTCTCTGGGAAGCATAAAAAGATGAAACATTATTTTATCTTGTGAAATTTTCTCCCAGCTAGGCTGCGTCGTTTGCTGGGTACAATCGCAATGAGTTCCTGGTAGTTAGTACGTTCCGTTTAATGGAGGTCAAATGAAGCGTAGCTCTAGGATGAGCAAGTTCTTTACTGCAATTTTTGTACTACTGGTAACGTCAGCCTTGAGTGTGGGCATTTTGTCTGGCTGCTCACAAACAGAAAACAAACAAGACCAGACACAATCCACCACGTCAGAACAAAAAGAAGAGAAGAAAGACGAGAAAAAAGAGGATTCTTCTAGCTCCTCTAGCTCCTCTAGCTCCTCATCAAACAATTCAAACGCAACCGGCTATGGCACCTATCATATTCCTGATGGATTCAGCTTTGATAACAGCCTGTATCCAGATCTGCAAATTACTACGCAGGTTGATAAAGACAGCCTCTGGCCAATCATTATTCGCATTGAGGGTACAGCAGACCAGTTTGATTTGATGAGAAAAGCAACTATCGATGCGGCTCAGAGGGCTCAAGTACTTGAGTCTGCAGAAGAGATTGGCAACACTGTTGACCAGGCTCTTGCACACCCAACTAACTACAACCTGACTGACTGCGCAATTCTTACTTCTGCACCCGAGTCATACCGTAAGACCTATGTTATTACGTTTACCGTGAAGAGTCACTACGAGGTTAAAAAGTAGTTACTCACATCCTGTCTAACTTCCTGGGCAGTTACTACACCGATAAGGCGCGCCTGGCTAACCGCTTCAAGGAAATCGCATGGAGTGTAGGATCTTTATTAAGGTCGCCACAACAGTCACAACAAAAGGAACTATAGTTACAAAAATGGCCCAAAAAGTGAAATACTGGTTCTCCCAAAAGGAGAAGTACGCTAATCGGCTGATTGGAATACATAAAAACAGCATCACGCCAGCTACAATCAAGGCAGGAAGGTTCCCCCTTGATAAGTCTTCTTGTCTGATGCTCATTGCTGCCAGTACCGGGGCTAGGATGAAATACATAAGTATAGGAAACCCGAACTGAATCATCCTTCCTATCGATCTAGCAGGGAAAAGTGGCATCCGCATCGGAAACGTTGACACCAGTACAAGAATTATATAAACCAGGCTGGGCCTTAAAGCGATAGGCACCCTTCCGAGGGTTACTTTGATGTCAATTATGCTGCTTTTAATTAATAAAAACTTCATATTCACCCTTATTAATGTAATCCGTTATGTTTTCGTATATGTACCTATAGAACATAGTTTCAAGTACATAGTTTTTGAAATCCCATCCATCAACGGCGCCTCTTAACGTAAGCTAAGCGGCTTACGCAAGTGGCTTATATGCATCATCAACATTGATGTGGCAATAGCCGCTTGGGTTCTTCTTCAAGTAGTCCTGATGATACTCTTCAGCAAGTACGTAGTTATCTAGTGGCTCAACCTCAACGGCAAGCTTCTGACCAAAGAGAGACTCTTGTTCAGTCATAATGCGGTCAATGACAAGCAGGTCAGCATCGTTTGTGTAATAGATACCTGTACGATACTGTCTGCCAACATCGTTGCCCTGCTTGTTTACTGAGAGGGGATCGATAACCCTAAAGTAATAACGCAGGATGTCATAGAGGCTCACAACGGTCTCATCATAAGTGACATGCACTGTTTCTGCGTGATCTGTAGCCTTAACCTCCTGATAGTTAGTATCCAAAGTTTTACCGTTTGCATAGCCAACGGTAGTTGCAGTGACACCATTAATTCTGGAGAAGTACTCTTCAAGACCCCAGAAGCATCCTCCTGCTAAATAAATTTCTGCCATAAAAGCCTCCTTAGGCTAAATTGCTGTTATAAAAGTTTAAAGTGACTTCGCTTTACTTCAAAAACACCTTCTTTGCTTAAAGAAGATATTACAGCGCTTAGAGCACTTCTATCTACACCAAGATAATCCGCAAGTTGTTGTCGGTTGAAGGGGATATCAAACTCCTCAGAACCTGCAGCTTGAGAGCGCGTATGCAAGTACGCTATCAGTTTGCCACGAATGCTTTTTGGTGCGGCATCTTGAATACGACGGCTTAGCATAATGTTCTTTTGAGCAATAGAAGCCATAAGATTTCTGATGATAATGTCCACACCACCGCAGATGTCACACGTTCTGGTAGTAATCTGTCGGACGTCCAGCAACAAAATCTCAGACGTTTCCGTTGCAACGACCGAGGTCAAAAGCGGCACGTTTCCAAGGGCCGCATACGCCTCTCCAAAGGTGTCTCCGGTATGGAAAGCTCCCATCACAGAGATATTGCCCTGTGCGTCTGATCCCTCAACGTGGATTGCGCCAGAGATAACAATGCCAAATTGATGCGCCTTGTCGCCAGCGCACAGAATGATTTCTCCAGGCTCATAGGTGCGAACAACAGCACGTAAATGCTTTAAAAGAGCCTCTAGTAGCTCTGGTTTTACTCCTTTAAACACAATTGTGTTAAGCAAAAATGAGGGCTGGATATCTTGCACGTTCATATACTCTCCAAAAAATTCCTGGACAGAAATCGTTTTGTTGTAATTACAACATACCTTATTCCACATTCCTGTAATCATGAAACCCAGAAGAGCAAATCTCTTCTCGCTATATGGTTTTATGGAGAGGAAAAATAGTGGATAACAAGATGTTCTGTTTCCAGTGCGAGCAGACTGCTGCTTGTACTGCATGTACCGGCGCTGCTGGCGTTTGTGGCAAGCCTTTTGACGTCGCATTTGCTCAGGACGAGCTCACCGGCGCTCTGGTTGGCCTTTCTCGCACCGAGCTTGCTGCTGGCAAGCGTTCTAACCGCGCAGATCAGCTGATCGTCGACGGCCTGTTCACCTGCATCACCAACGTCAACTTTGACAAGGGCGCGGTTGACGCAATTACCGCTCAGGTTCGTGACGAGAAGAACCGTCTAGCTGCGGAGGCTGGCGTAGAGCCTGTTGAGGATCTTCCACTTGGCGGCGTTTGGTCCGACAACGAGGACATTAGGTCCCTCAAGTCCCTCATTCTCTTTGGTATTCGTGGTATGGCTGCGTATGCTTATCACGCTCGCGTTCTTGGCAAGACTGATGACGCAGTTGACGCTTTCTTTGTAAAGGCTCTTGCTGCTCTTGCTACTGAGTCCTCCGTTGACGTTTTACTGCCTCTTACCCTTGAGGTAGGCGAGGTCAACCTCAAGTGCATGGCTCTTCTCGACAGCGCAAATACCGGCGCTTATGGCACCCCAGTTCCAACTGAGGTTCCTCTGACTATTGAGCCTGGTCCCTTCATTGTTGTTTCCGGCCACGACCTTCTTGACCTCAAGATGATTCTTGAGCAGACCGAGGGTACTGGCGTTAACGTTTACACCCAC
Source organism: uncultured Atopobium sp. (assembly GCA_916048235.1). GTDB lineage: Bacteria > Actinomycetota > Coriobacteriia > Coriobacteriales > Atopobiaceae > Lancefieldella. The sequence continues at coordinate 1,648 of CAJZGX010000086.1, read as the reverse complement.
GGCGAGATGCTCCCAGCTCACGGTTATCCAGAGCTCAAGAAGTATCCTCAGCTCAAGGGCAACTTTGGTACCGCATGGCAGAACCAGCAGAAGGAGTTCAAGGACATTCCAGCTCCTGTTGTCTTCACTACTAACTGCCTCATGCCACCTCGTCCTAGCTACAAGGACCGCGTCTACACTACTGAGCTTGTTGCTTTCCCAGAGCTCGTCCACATTGACGAGGACGCTAACGGTAAGAAGGACTTCAGCGCTGTTATCAAGCAGGCTCAGGAGCTTGGTGGATACGCTGAGGCTCAGGAGCTTACCGGTATCAACGGTGGCCACAAGGTAACCACCGGCTTTAGCCACGGTGCAGTTCTCGGCATTGCCGATAAGATCATCGATGCTGTTAAGCAGGGCGCTATCAAGCACTTCTTTGTTGTTGGCGGCTGCGACGGCGCTCGCCCTGGTCGTAACTACTACACCGAGTTTGTTGAACAGACTCCTGCAGACTCTGTTGTCCTCACCGTTGCTTGCGGCAAGTTCCGCTTCAACGACCTTGACCTTGGCACCATTGGTGGCATCCCTCGTATTCTTGACGTTGGTCAGTGCAACGACGCTTACGGCGCTGTTCAGATTGCAACCGCTCTTGCAAATGCGTTTGACTGCGGCGTTAACGACCTGCCACTGAGCTTTGTTCTTTCTTGGTACGAGCAGAAGGCAGTTTGCGTCCTTCTAACCCTGCTGCACCTTGGCATCAAGAACATCAAGCTTGGACCAACCCTTCCTGCATTTGTCAGCCCTAACGTCCTTAACATTCTTGTTGAGAACTACGGTATTGGCCCAATCGGCGATGCTTCCGAGGATCTTGCTCAGATGCTTGCTTAATTGGCGAGAAACCCCTCTAGTCCTTTCCTTAAAACGCCTCCTGGCTACGCGCTGGGAGGCGTTTTTTGATCGTGGATTTTGTGGATCTAACATAGACACCGCCAAACTCAGATAAAGATCGATATTATTCCTTTTGTTACGGAGGGAAAGATGAGAAGACTAACAGTTAATGACCTAAAGAATCTGAGTAAATTAATTGATCCAAAATTACAAATTGATAAAACTATCTCTGAATGTTTTGCTCAAATCTGTGATAACTACGATAAGGTGCCTTTAACTGAAATTACATGCCCATCTATTAGCTGGAATGCTTTTGCTTATGCATTTTATTTTGTTAATTTAAGGCCACTCAAAAATCAAAATGAATTATTGGCGGCAGTCGCAATATATTCTTTTTTAAATGTAAATGGCTATGATTTTGATCCTTCGTTGCAGGATCTTCTGGTTCATATTGATCTATTGAAGTCAGACCAATACTTTGCTCACGAATTTTGCTCATGGGTTGATCTAGAAATCATGTAATTAAGCTTTATATTAAAATTTCTGTTTCAACCATAAATTGATCAAAATGCCTTTCTAGCTGCTTTTCATTTGGATAAGCTTCACGATAAACAGGCATATGCAGCTGCTTTTTATTGAAGTCAATATATTCGGTGTTGTTCACGCCAATCATGGTTCCTTCGAAGCGGTTAGCATCAAGATAGCTCTGCAGATTGCTCTCTTTGTCGAGCATGGTGATGCGATATTTCTTCTTTGAATTGTCGTATGTGATGTAGATATC
>CAJZGX010000085.1:0-5889 GCA_916048235.1 uncultured Atopobium sp. | reverse complement strand
GCATCTGCGGCCTTATCCATTGCCTCATTTACATCAACAACAATAGGATAAGCTCCCTGGATGTGATAGCGCATTTCAAAGAACAGACCAATGATGAGCAGCCAGAATGTAGCACCCCAGAGGAATAGACCAACAATTGGAATAATTACTGGCATGGCCATGAACTGCTCACCGCGACGAGTAACAATAAATTTTGTCTCTACGCTTTTATTAAACAGCTCCTTGCACTTTTCCCAAAGAGAAGACATATTCTCTGAAAAATCAGACTTCTTGCTTGATTCTTGGTAGGCAATTTGGGCTGCTTCCATTTCTGGAGAAACGTCTGACTGTGCAGCTGACTCAGTAGTATAGTTTGCAGTCTGCTTAGTGGACTTGCCCTGCTTCTCGAGCCAAATAATTGCATCAAGAACATTATCATCACAAGCGTCAAGTGCTGCCTTTGCGTCCTCGTAGCTTACGCCGCACTTCTCGCGAATTACCTCAACCTTATCTAGCTTTTCCATGATCATCTTCCTTTCGAGATGTTAAAGACGCCTCTCGTCTTCGTGATACATGGTCTCTTATAAAGATTAACCAATTATTGAGGTTAGATTAAGCTTTCATAAGTATTTTAATGGGATTGTTTACACGTCTCAATTACAGGTAGCGCGCTTACCACTTACCGATTACTTATAAAACTAGCTTGTTTTAACTATTCAGCAGTTTGAAACTATTAAATAGTTATATATAGCTAACTTATGGCAGTTGAAGCCTTGCTTTCTCTGTCAAAGCCAGCCTGAATAACAGACACTACATTGTGAGTTTGTGGCAGGAGGCGGTGTGGGTATGGCAAATCGTCAGGACCAAAGTGTTCAAGCTACTGAGCCCAACCAAAATACAAAACAGGATCCTCAGCAATCTGAAGTAAATCCTGTTGCAGTATTGCTCGAGTGGTCAGACAGAAAAAGTATGTACGCGCTCTCTGTCATCCTTGCCATTATTGGCGTTTTGGGAGGAATGGTTCCCTATGTTGCTGCGGGCAACATGGTGGTTGGTATCTTTAATGGAATTCAAGAATGGTCGTTTTACCTGTATTGGGGACTTATAGCGGGTCTAAGCTATTTAGTAAAAATAGTTTTTCACCATCTTTCAACTATCGTTTCTCATAAGGCAACGTTTGCGACAATTGCAAACATGCGCACCCGAGTGGCAAAGAAGCTGACAACTATCCCCATGGGATATGTGCTTGATACGCCTTCCGGCTCTCTCAAACGCTTGTTAGTCGAGAAGATCGATAGTATTGAAACCACACTTGCTCATGCAGTTCCTGAATTAACTTCAAACCTTACAGCTGCTTTTGCGGTTTTTGTGTACCTCATGGTTTTAGACTGGCGACTTGCTCTTGCTGCTTTGCTCACTATTATTGTGGGACTTGCCTGTTTATCAGGCATGATGAAAGACTATGAGTATTGGTATCAGAATACTATCGTAACTGGTAAAGAGATGAATAATGCCTCAGTTGAGTATGTGTCAGGAATTGAGGTAATTAAGGCTTTTGGGCAGTCCGCAAGTTCTTACGAGAAGTTCTCAAAGGCTGTTTATGCTTCCGCCCATGCTTTTATTGATTGGATGAGCCACTGCCAAATCTGGCAGGATGCCATGTTGTCAATTGCTCCTGCAACGTTAGTAACGGTATTGCCTCTGGGATGCTTGTTTGTGCTTCAGGGAACTCTTTCTCCTTCTACGTTTGTTATGTGTGCCGTGCTTTCTTTAGGAATTTTTCAGCCGCTCTTTGAAGCAATGAGCTTTATGGATTCTCTTGCGCAGGTAGGCTCTGTTGTCAAAGAAATCTCTGAGGTTTTGAATTACCCAGATCAGATGAGAGCCACGGCTCCCTGCACACTTGAAGGGACTGAAATTAAGTTAAGCGATGTTTGTTTCTCGTACGGAAGCAATGAAGTAATTCACGGAATTAATCTAGATATTGAGCCAGGACAAGTTACGGCACTTGTTGGTCCAAGTGGATCAGGTAAGTCTACTGTTGCACGGCTTATCGCAGGTTTCTGGGATCCAAATGGAGGGTCTGTTTCTATTGGAGGACAAGATATTCGTTCCTGCACTCCAACTCAACTCGCAGACCTTGTAGCTTACGTTGATCAAGATAGTTACCTTTTTGACGAGACCATTATGGAAAACATCAGGATGGGCAAAAAAGACGCTACTGATGAAGAGGTAATTGCTTGTGCAAAAGCTTCTGGATGCCACAACTTTATCCAATCGCTTCCTCATGGTTATCAAACGGTTGTAGGAGGCTCGGGAGGTCACCTTTCTGGTGGCGAGCGTCAGCGCGTAGCAATTGCTCGAGCTATGCTCAAAAATGCACCTATTATCATGCTCGATGAAGCAACGGCCTACGCAGATCCAGAATCAGAAGCAGAGGTTGAATCTGCAGTTGCAAAGCTGGTGGCTGGTAAAACGTTGGTGGTTATTGCGCACCGTCTTTCAACCGTACAAAATGCCGACAAAATTGTTGTTGTTAATAATGGCTCCATTGAAGCTGAGGGTACGCACGAGCAGCTTATGGAGGCATGTCCGCTCTATGCAACCATGTATCGCGCTCATATCGGCGCACTTGATGAGGCTTAAGGAGGGGAGTAGCAATGTTATCTGTCTTAAAAATGTACTTTCAGTTTGGAAGTTCTTATCGCCAGAAACTCTATAAGGGCCTTTTCTTTACCATTCTTGGCTGCCTCTTTGAAGGCGTACAAATAACGGCGCTTTGGATTGTTTTTACTGCTCTTACTACGGATACACTCTCAACTCAGACGATATTTTCTGCGCTGGGAGTTATGCTTCTGAGCATTATAGGAGCATTCATTTGCGCTCATTTTAAGAGTGAGAATTTCTGTGATGCTAATTTTAGTATGGCTGGTGCCAAGCGCGCGGAAATTGGAGATACCCTGCGCCGCCTTCCTATGGGTTATTTTAACGAGAATAGCCTTGGAGGAGTAACAGCTGTTATGACCAATCAGCTAGATGTAATGCAAAATCTCGGTGGCCTACTTTATATGATGGTTGTTGGAGGATTAGCTTTAACCGCAATTATTGTTGCGTTCTTGTTTGTGTTTTGTTGGCAACTAGGCCTTATAACTGCAGCTACGTTTGTTCTTTTCTGTATTACTATGGAGCTGCTCCAGGCTTACGTGCGCAATGTATCAGATAAGTATGTAGCAGCTAATACCACCTTAATCAGCTCTGTTCTTGAATATGTCCGTGGCATCAGTGTAGTAAGGGCGTTTTCTCTTATTGATGATGCTGAAGGAAAATATGCCAAGGCAGTTGACGATTGTCGCGTTCAAGCGCTTAACCTTGAGTTTAAGGCGCTTCATTTCTCAGTTTTGCAAATGGTTATCTCCAAGGCTACCAGCATTATCATGTGTCTTGTGGCAGTTGGTTTGTGGCTCTCTGGAACACTTGATACAGCTGCTTGTTTAACCGTAGTAGTGATGTCATTTATGTTGTTTAGTCGTCTAGAATCTGCTGGTCGTTTTTCAACTATTCTGCGCAATCTTGAAATTGCAATGGAGCAAGCAAACGCTATTCTCGCTACCCCCGCAATGGAGGAGGGAGAGGGTCTTGAGAAGGCGGCATCTTGCGACATTGAACTTTCTCATGTTTCCTTTGGCTACGATGACAGGCAAATTCTTGAAGATGTCAGCCTTTCTATCCCTGCAGGCACCTCTTGTGCCATCGTGGGGCCAAGTGGATCTGGCAAAACAACCCTTGTCCGCTTGATTGAACGTTTCTGGGATGTAAATGCAGGTCAAGTGACCCTTGGTGGACGCGATGTGCGCGACTATAAAGTAGACGCCCTGCTCCAAAATTTCTCCACCGTATTTCAGGGAGTATTCCTTTTTGATGACACCATTGAGAACAACATCAAGTTTGGCAATCCAAGTGCAACTCATGAGCAAGTAGTTGACGCAGCTAAGCGTGCCTGCTGTGAAGAGTTTATCCAGGCGTTACCTGATGGATATGAAACACGCTTAGGAGAAGGCGGCTCAATGCTCTCTGGTGGCGAGCGTCAGCGTCTTTCTATTGCGCGCGCTATCTTAAAAGATGCGCCAATCGTGGTGCTTGATGAGGCAACAGCTAATGTTGATCCAGAAAACGAGCTTGAACTCCAGCGCGCAATCGCCGAGCTCACAAAGTCTAAGACTGTCATCATGATTGCCCATCGCTTAAAAACAGTGCGCAATGCTAATCAGATACTTGTCTTGGATAAGGGTCGTATTGTTCAGAGGGGAACCCATGAATCTCTCATGAAAGAGGGCGGCATCTACGCTGATTTTGTTAACATGCGCGAGAAAACCGTCGGCTGGAAAATTGCGTAACCACTGGCAAGTCGCTGAGAAATATCACATGTAAAAAATATGCACCCAAGCAGCGCTTGGGTGCATATAACGTTAAAGCTGAAATGCGGTTTACTGAACCTGGCAAATCATAGCAACATTAGTTGAAGTGGTGTAGTCACCAAGACGTGGGCTGGTATGAGGATCGCCAGCAGTCAGAACAACAATGTCACCGGTCTCAACAACACCGACTTCCTTTGCAATGTTCAAAGCGTTGTACATGGTGTTAGAAAGAGTGCCCTGCTCAGAGGTCTTGAATGCATAAACACCCCAATAGAAGCAGGTGCGACGAACTGCCTCATCGGATGGAGACATTGCATACAGAGGACGCTTTGGACGGAAGTTAGAAACAAGGCGAGCGGTACGGCCAGAGTGTGTTGGGCAGATGATGCACTTAGCGTCAACACGGATTGCCATATCAACTGCAGCAAAGCCAGTAGCGCCGTTGACGTTCTTAAGACCCTCACGCTGGTGATAGACATCCTTGACTGGCAGGTACTTCTCGGTTTCCTTGCAGATGGAAGCCATGGTCTTTACTGCCTCAACAGGGTACTTACCAGCTGCAGACTCACCAGAAAGCATGACGCAGTCAGTGCCGTCGTAGATTGCGTTAGCAACGTCCGTAACCTCTGCACGGGTTGGGCGAGGGTTGCGAATCATAGAGTCAAGCATCTGAGTTGCGGTGATGACAGGCTTGTAAGCATCGTTGCATTTCTTGATGATAGTCTTCTGGATGTGAGGAACCTCAGCTGCAGGAACCTCAACGCCAAGGTCACCACGGGCAACCATGATGCCGTTAGAAGCTGCAAGAATCTCGTCGAAGTTCTTTACGCCAAGAGCAGACTCAATCTTAGGGAAGATCTGTACGTTAGGAGTACCCATCTCACGGCAGATGTTACGAATCTCCTCAACAGCAGCGCCATCACGAATGAAGGAAGCAGCAATTGCGTCAATACCAAGCTCGCAACCAAACATGATGTCTGCGCGGTCCTGCTCAGTGACGGAAGGAAGGCCAATGTTGACGTTAGGAACGTTTACGCCCTTCTTCTCGCCAAGCTCACCACCGTTGATGATCTTGCAGTACATGTCAGTGCCCTCAACGTGATCAACCTCGAGGCCAATGAGACCGTCATCAATGAGGATGATGGAGCCCTTCTTGACCTCTTTTGGAAGGTTCTTGTAGTCAAGTGAGAAGCGCTGAGCGTTACCGATGACGTCATCATCAGTGGTGACAATAACGGAATCACCAGTAGTAAGGGTGACCTTCTTGCCATCCTCGAGAAGACCGGTGCGAACCTCAGGACCCTTTGTATCAAGCATGATAGCAATAGGAATACCAAGCTCATCAGAGATAGAACGAACGCGACCAATCATAGTGCGGTGATACTCATGGCTACCGTGCGAGAAGTTAAAACGTGCGACGTTCATACCAGCAAGAATGAGCTCACGAAGGACCTCATCACTTTCTGTAGCAGGACCCATAGTACAAACAATCTTG
>CAJZGX010000084.1:0-5903 GCA_916048235.1 uncultured Atopobium sp. | reverse complement strand
TGAAGTAACCAAAAGAGTAGCTAAATCTCTCGGTGTCCAATGGAAACCTTTTTCAAGTGTTGTTCATTCTTTACATGTACTAAGAAATTTGTGTGCACATCATCGTCAACTATGGAATAGACCCATGCGCATCCAATGTCCAGTTCAGAAAAAACTTCGCCCAAAAGACATTAGCTTTGACCCCAAGAGCGTTTACGCTCACATACTAATGGCCAACTACTACAGAAAAGCCATCGATGGGGATACTTCGGTTGCCAGAAGAATACAAGAACTTCTCGATAAGAACGTTGTTTTTGCAGAAGGTATTTATTTACCTCATCCAAAATAGCCACATCTAAAAAAGCCTGTATACTTACATCAACATGACCGGTTCCGCTAGAGCTTTTTGCCTAGTCCAGGGCCGGTCCTATTTTTCTATTCCAAACTGGTCTTCCGCAATCCGGTCAAGCTGTGCCGAAATGAATGAGAACTCCTTATTCAAATCAAGCGTCTGCACAGAAATCTTATTGCCGCTTATGCGGTACATGTCATCAGGGGCAAGCAGCTCATTTGTTCGCGCGTACAAAAGCATGCCTGAAACCTTTCGGTCGGAGCCTTTTACCTGGGCTTCTTTGTTCTTCACATACGTATAGATTTGATACAAATTACCCGAATGCACCTTGTGCACACCAAAATTCTCCTGGAGCGAATGCTGGTAATACTTTGCATCAATAATCAAAATCTGGTCACCATACGAAAGCGTAATATCCGTCTGCATGTCCGGCAAAAGCCCAACGTAGCCATCATCCAAATCCCACGGAATTTGCGACGCTCTGGCAGAAAAACCCTTCACATGCTGGGCAAACTCCTGCGCGTAATATTCAAGAATGAACTTCTCGTATAACCTATGCATTTTCTGCTCGTCGATAAAGCTCGCCAGGTGATACTCGCCATCTTCCGTGGTCATAAGCATGCCTTCAACAACCAGCTGACAAATTGAAAGCAGTAGCTGATACGTGCGGTTATTGCGCTGAAAACGAATATCCGCCCAGCGAACCTGCTTTACATCAACCTCATCAATGTCCGCAAAGAAAAGCAATTCTCGCTTGAGAGCAACCTTATACTGCATCGAAACATCCTTCTGCTTGAGCAGCAACAGGGCTACGGACTTTAGGATCTGATTGAACAAGTTGTTTTGTGAGAGCTCGTCAAAATCACAGGTAACCTGCGCACGATGAGCAAGACGATTCCTGATTGTTCCCGACATATCAATCTTGCCTCGAACAACCGCCAGGTCCTCCACACAATTTACGTACTCGCGATACAGCCCCTGCTTGAGCTGCAGGCCAATTCCCTTTGACAAGATGGCCGCAAACAGGTTGTAAATCGAGTCAAACGACTCCTTCTGCACGTCCTCATACACAGATTCCCGCAGCGTAGAGAAGGCGTACGACAGCATGTAGTAAATATTTTTTATGAAGATATGCTTATCTTCGGTCATTGAAACACTCCGTGAAGGATGTTCTCCCAGCGCAGGTATTTCTCCTGGTCGTCAAACCAATACTCGCCCAGCATTGGCAAGATGTCGTAATCCACAACCTCCTGCATCCATTCATCGCTGCAGGTCAGCTCATTGCGCCCGCAGAAATAGCTGTGGCCAATACAAAATCCCCTGCCCAGCGATCTATCCGAAGCGATTTCCAAGTTCAACTCAATCACCTTAGCGAGAAGATCATTGAAGGTTTCATTTTTAAGTGAGTGCTGGTACTGGATAAAGCCTTCAGTCTCAAAGCCAGGTTCCAACTCAAAGAAGCTAAAGCGACGACGCAAGGCGTAGTCAATCATTGCCAGGCTTCTGTCTGCCGTGTTCATCATTCCAATAATGTAAAGGTTCTCTGGAACCGAAAACTTCTTGTCATTGTACGCAAGTGTAGCCGGTGTACCTCGATAATCGTTTTCAATCAGCATCAAAAGTTCACCAAAAATCTTGCTCAGATTGCCACGGTTAATCTCGTCGATAATAAAGAAATACTTTGCGTCAGAATCCGCCTCTGCCTTCTTGCAGAAACGGTAAAACACGCCTTCCTTGAGCTTAAAGCTTGAACCACTAGGCTTGTAACCCATCATGAAGTCTTCATACGAATAGTTCTGGTGGAATTGTACAAACTCGATAGCGTCCTCGTTAACGGCACCTATCAGAGAATATGCAAGTCTTTTTGCCGAGAAGGTCTTTCCAACTCCTGGTGCTCCCTGCAAAATAATGTTCTTTTTATTCAACAGGACAGCTGCCAGCTTGTCGTACTTCTCCTCTGGCATAAATACCTCAGAAAGAAAGTCCTGCTTGGTATATATGCTGCTACCCCGCTCTGAACTGTCTTCTGTTTCAACAGGCTCTGGTGGATTACCAGCATCAAAATGATTTTCATCTGTCTTAAAGTTCTTCGAGAAATACGCTACATCAGCAGTTAAAGTCACTAACTTCGGATCGGGATAGCAATCGTCTGTTAAAGCTGCTCTAAACATATCTACAAGCTCAGAATCCTGTGCAATTACATCTCTAGCTTCAGTATAGAGTGAGTTGCATTCACGAATATTATTCGCAGTATTTCCCATTTTAATTAAATGGTCGCTCTTAAGCCTAATTGCAAAATCTCTTATTTGTTTATACCTATAAATCCAATAGTTATCGGGGTAACGCAGCCATAAATACGTGGTAATAGTTCCGTCCTTCTGATAATGCTGCTTCCCTTCAGGACCATATGTTTCAAGTAGCTTATCTGCTCTTGCAATAAACCCTTTGACACGCTCAATCAGATCAATCTTCTCGTCAAAGAGCTGCATAAACATAGAGCGAACCTCTTCTGGGTTCTGCTCGGCATAGAATTCAATCATCTTGCGAGAAAAATCATAATTAGAAGCAAGAAGATTTCCCGTTTTAGACAGCGACTTACTCAGCATCGCAGGAAAATCCTGAGCGTTTATATCCCAGTGATCCTGGAAGCACTTAATTGCTTCCCATTTATATTTTTCTTCCTCCCAGTGAGAAGAAAAATCCTCTTTATACTGAACAAGGACCTCATCAAGAGATTGTCTATCTATCATTGCTGCTCCCCTTTAGGCAAAAGCCAACGACTTCTTGGTCACACGCAAAACACCAGACCAGACTGCATCATCGACTTACTACCAGTTAAATTGCACTTTTATACTGATAGTATCCTCCTAATTGGAGCTCAAATTTTTAACTTCTTGCACATTTCGGCGAACAGAAAAAGGCAGCCCACCCAGAGCTGCCTTTTACAAGTTCAACGTCCGCAAGGAACTGCGACAACACCTAAATAGCCCTTACCCGCTAGTCTCTAACAAATCCAAACGGGAATTCAGGTTTCACATAATCCAACAAGAAAAGCTCGTCTTCTGGAATACGTCCTACAATATTACGGGTTCCGTCGTCCTCAAAATCTCTTAAAGCAACTTCAACTTCTCCCAGATAATGAGACAGATTGTCATTCACTACCAATACGTCCCCACGCTTAATTTGACGATTTTTACGCTCACGAGCAGGAATTGAAGTGGAATACTCAAACATCCTAGGTACTGAAGAACGCAGATAATACTCAGATGCATCGCCACGTGTTACGTGGTTGAACTGATACAAAACGCTCTTCTCGACCTCAGTTGCATCAGGATCAAATTCAATCTTGAACGTTACCTTAGTAGTATCAACAGCGGCTAATGCGGCAAGTTCTTCTTCAGAAGCAAAGCAATTGCCAATCATAATGTCGTCAATAAGGCCAGTTGCTAACAGGTGTCTTGCCTGCAAATCAATCGAACGAATACGATCATCTTCGCAGGTAGGAAGGCCGTCATAAACCGGCCATGGACCAAACGTGTTATTCTGCTGACTCGTCACAAATGCTGCCTGAGTTAAACCCATTCCAAAATAATGCTCGGAGAATTCAATAAAGCGTTTCTCGCTCAAGCCAGAAAATCTCTGTGGATAAAAATTGTGACAAACGCACATATTGCGACGATATGCACCACGCTCAATAAGCAGATCAAGCGACAGCATCTGACTGGCATTAAACTCAACCGCAATGCCATAAGGATTTCTTGTCAGAGCAATGTCCTGACGGTCTCCCAAATGCCCATCAAGGCGAATAATATCAACGCCCATCTTGGCAAAAACAGAAATATCAGTTGCCGTTGCCCCTAAGTGCTGGAATACGCGCGGGTTGGTATCCACTGCAACCGTAAACCCATACCCATGAGCACGGTCCATAAACTCTGAAAACTCAGCTACTGTCTCTTCTGGCGACTTATCCACAGAAAGTAAGCATGTAAAAATGCGCGAGAAACCATACTTACTTGCTAATGCCATGTAAGCGTCATCGGCCTCAGGTGTTGAATGCTCTGGATAAAGAGAAATTCCAAGCCTATGCATCACTTCCTCCAATCAAGCGTATAGGTTGGTACCTGGCACAGCGTCTCAGCGTTGCACCAGGTACAGCTCAAATACAAAAGTTTTACAGCACTACAGAATCAAGATCGATAGAGTCAAAATCTTCCAGCTCAGTAGAAGATTCCTCGGAAGCTGCGGCTTCTTCCTTCAGATATTCCTTATCCAACGTCTTGATAAAAGGCAGATAAATAAAGATTCCCAGAATAATCAAGAAGAGCTGCAGGACAGCGCCTTGCCAACCACTCAGCAGGAATCCAGAAACCAGAGGAGGAGTAGTCCAAGGAAGCATGACGCCATTGCACAGAGGTACTAAACCAAGATCCATGATGAAGTACGCAATGATGATGTTGACCACTGGAGTAAGAATAAAGGGGATCAGCATAACTGGGTTAAGAACAATAGGAAGACCAAAGATAATAGGCTCGTTGATACCAAAGATACCAGGAGCAACAGAAATCTTTGCCAGATCCTTAATACGCTTGGAATTGCAGAACAGAAGCATTGCAATCAGCAGAGAGAGCGTAGAACCGCCGCCGCCAAAGGTTGCAAAGAAGGTCTCGAACTCACGGTTAACAATGTTAGGAAGTGCTGCGCCAGCAGCAAATGCAGCCTGATTTTCCAGCGAAAGTGCGGTAAGAATTGGTGTGTAAATTGAACCAGTAACGCTGGAACCATGGATACCAATAAACCAGAATCCACTTGCCAAAACATAACTAAATGCCAATGCCCAAACAGTTCCACCAAGTGAAGTTAGAGGAGCCTGAAGAATTGCATAAATGAAGTTAAAGGCATTGCCCCATGGGGAAATGATAAAGACAATACCAACCAGCCATACGGCGGTAAATGCAACGGTCATAGGAATAAGAGCGCTAAATGCACGGGCAACAGTAGGAGGAACGCCCTCTGGCATCTTAATGGTCCAGTCTTTTTTAATGATGTAACCAAATACGCCTACTGCAAAAAATCCTACAATCATGGCAATGAAGACGCCTTTTGCACCCGTCCATGCAAGAGGAATACTGTCTACCAGGAATGGCTCTACGCCTTCTTCAGGTGAAAACTCAGTTACCTGAGGCATAAGGATGAACCAACCTACCAAAGAAACAATGCCCGCTGACGCGCGGTCTTTAATACCAATGTGCTCGGCAAAGTTATAGCCAATGTTAAAGGCCAGGAAGATTGCCATGAGCGAAACAGTACATGCGGAAGGAATAGCCAGCAGAGCAAACAGCGATTTATCTGGCTGAACCATCGTAGCCTTCAAAAAATCAATCCACGCAGGAATTGGGAAGTTGCGAAGCAAAGTAAACATAGAGCCAATAATCAGAATTGGCATGACCATTGCAAACGAATCTCGCATGGTCAAAAGGTATTTATTTTTACCAATCATTTCGGCCAGCGGCATAAGTCGCTTTTCAAATACATCCATCGTTTTCATAGAACCCTCCAAACTAACAACTCTCCA
>CAJZGX010000083.1:0-5929 GCA_916048235.1 uncultured Atopobium sp. | reverse complement strand
TGGATTATACAAATGAAGAGCACTAAGTCTCTTTTGCTTTATAAGATCAGAGCGAAGAGATAATTAATTCAAATGATTAAAGTGCTCTAATTGAATAGGAGTACAATGTTTAATCTATGAGCAAGAACGTGCCGTCTACACGTTTTTGCCGTCTTGAAGGAGCTTTCCGATTTGGCACAGGGAAGCAAAGACGAAAGGATAAAAATGGATTGTTCCTCAGAAAACCCCCAGAATTATTCCGCTCACGCAGCTGTTGATTTGCACAGCATGCATACGCATACCTGCGGAGAGCTTCGTGCAGAACATATCGGTCAGACCGTTACGCTCACTGGTTGGGTTTGGCGTCGTCGTGACTTTGGTGGCCTAATCTTTGTTGACCTCCGTGACCGCGAGGGTTTAACTCAGATTCTGTTTGACCCAGATGTAGATGCAGAAACATTTGCAACTGCAGAGACTATTCGTCCTGAGTGGCCTGTTCTGATTTCTGGTACGGTTCAGCATCGTTCTGAAGGTCAGACCAATGAGGCTCTTGCTACCGGTGAGGTAGAGGTACTTGCTTCCAAGATTGAGGTTCTTAACACCAGCGCTGTTCCACCATTCCAAATTGAGAATCACATTGACGTTAACGAGGACCTTCGCCTGAGGTATCGCTACGTTGACCTGCGCCGTCCTCAGATGGCACAGAATCTTCGTATGCGTTCTGATTTTGCTTTTGCGCTTCGTGAGGCATTCCATAAGCGTGACTTTACCGAGGTAGAGACTCCAGCACTGTTCAAATCTACTCCTGAGGGAGCTCGTGACTTCCTGGTTCCTTCCAGAATGCAGGGTGGAAACTTCTACGCGCTGCCACAGTCTCCACAGCTGCTGAAGCAGTTGCTGATGATTGGCGGCGTTGAGCGCTACTATCAGATCACTAAGTGCTTCCGCGATGAGGATCTTCGTGCAGATCGTCAGCCTGAGTTTACGCAGGTTGATATGGAGATGGCATTTGTCCGCGAGGAAGATGTCATGGCTGAGCTTGAGGATATTCTGGGCGATGCATTTGCAAAGATGGGTATTGAGTTCCCAGCTCCACTGCGCAAGATTCAGTACTGGGACGCAATGGATACCTACGGCTCCGATAAGCCTGACACCCGCATTGGTATGGAGCTCCACGATGTCTCTGAGGTCTTTAAGCAGTCCAGCTTTAAGCTCTTTAGCTCTGCTGCTACAACCGAAGGCCAGCACGTTAAGGCAATCAACGTTAAGGGTGCAGGTACCTGGCCACGCTCTCAGGTAGATAAGCTTGCCGAGGTAGCCGCCGGCTTTGGTGCCAAGGGACTTGCATGGGTAGCCTTCAAAGAGGACGGCTCCGTGGGAGGTCCTATCACCAAGTTCTTCTCGCCAGAAGAGCTTGAAGCACTGCGTGCAGAGATGTCTGCTGAGGCAGGGGACTTGATTCTCTTTGCCGTGGGTGGTCGCCTGGAGACAGATGAGATTCTTGGTGGTATGCGCCTGCATATGGCAAAGGTCTTGGATGTACCGCGAGAAGGTCATGATTTCCTCTGGGTTGTTAACTTCCCACTGTTCCACTGGGATGAGGAAACTCAGTCCTATGCTTCTGAGCATCAGCCCTTTACGCTTCCTCGTGAGGATGAGCTTGACCTTCTGGACACTGATCCTCTGGCTATGGGCTCGTATACGTACGACTTTGTCATGGATGGCTTTGAGGCTGGCGGCGGCGGAATGCGTATTCACAATGCTGATCTGCAGCTTAAGATTCTGGAGAAGCTCGGCTTTACTGAAGAGCGCGCAAAGGCTCAATTTGGCTTCTTGATGGAGGCTTTGACGTTTGGCGCACCTCCAATGGGCGGCTTTGCACTTGGTCTTGACCGCGTATGCATGCTGCTTGCAGGTGCTGATTCCATCCGCGACGTTATGGCATTTCCAAAGACCACTTCTGGCTCTGATCTGATGTCGAGCGCTCCTTCGCCTGTTTCTAATGAACAGCTCAAGGAAGTTTCACTTCAGACGCTTCCAAAAGAGGCATAAGCAAACCAAGCAAAGCAAGACAGTAAGGTACGTGGTGTTTTAACGATGAATGATGCTTCTGTAGAAGAGAAGGCTCCATCTGCTCGCGCTGAGTTAAAGGTCATCTTGGACCACTTTGGCGCGTATAAAAAGGACTTTGTTTTGTCGGGACTCTGCGTGTTTGCAGAGTCCCTACTCGAATTAGTGATTCCTGTACTCATGGCCCAAATTGTTGACCAGGGTATTTTGCAAGGCAACCTTCAGACTGTTTTTGTAAACGGTACCGTTATGGTTGTCTTTGCCCTTCTCGCCATGTTTGCTGGTATTGGCTATGCGCGTTACTCAGCAAAAGCAGCTATGGGACTGGGTGCCCAACTCAGACAAGATGAATATCGCCGTATGGAAGAGTTTGCTTTTGCAAATCTTGATAAATACGATTCATCCTCTTTGGTAACGCGTTTGACTTCTGATGTAACCATTATTCAGAACGCCTTTGCAATGGGCACGCGCCCGTTTATGCGTGGACCGATTATGCTGGTTATGGGCTTGGTTATGGCGTTTATTATGAGCCCAGAGCTGGCAGTAGTGTATTTTGCCGTACTGCCTTTCTTGGCTATTGCACTCTTCTTTATTGTGAAGCGCGTTGGTCCTTTGTACCGCGTGATGCAAGGCGCAATGGATAAGCTTAACGAGGCACTGCAGGAAGACTTTGCCGCGGTGCGAGCGATTAAGGCATATGTCCGAGAAGGATATGTCTCCGAGCGCTTTGAAAAAGTTAATACGCAGTATGCACAGACTGCAACAAAGACCTTTGGCACGTCCGTCTTAAACCTACCTATTTTCCAGGCCTCAATGTATGTCACTAATGTGGCTATTCTTTGGTTTGGTGGCCAGATGATTATGGCTGGCAGGCTGGGTGTTGGCGAGCTTACGGGCTTCATGAGTTACGTACTGCTTATCATGAACTCTCTTATGATGATTTCTGGCGTGTTCTTGCTTACTGCTCGCGCCATTACCAGCGTACGTCGAATCGGAGAGATTCTTTCCGAAGAACCTGCTATTGAGTCACCAGAGCACGGCTTGACTGAAGTTAAGAATGGCGCAGTCCGTTTTGAAAATGTGTCCTTCAAGTACAGCCAGAGCGCTGAAGAGGACGTTCTCGAAGACATCAATCTCTCGTTTGCGCCAGGCTCTACCGTTGGTATTCTCGGCGGCACCGGTTCCGGAAAAACTACCCTTATCCAGCTGATTGCGCGCTTGTACGATGCTACTGAAGGCACTGTGTTTGTTGGCGAGAATGACGTCTGCTCCTACAATCTTGTTTCACTTCGTGATGCAGTATCTGTTGTCCTTCAGAAAAATGTACTGTTCAGCGGTACCGTCCGCGACAACCTGCTCTGGGGAGATCCCAACGCTACTGATGAGGAGCTGCTTCACGCCTGCTCTATTGCATGTGTTGATGAGTTCCTAGACAGGATTGGTGGCTTGGACGGAGACCTTGGTCAGGGTGGCGTCAATGTTTCCGGTGGCCAGAAGCAGCGCCTTTGCATTGCACGTGCGCTTTTGAAGAAGCCAAAAATTATCATTTTTGATGACTCTACCAGCGCGGTTGATACAGCAACCGATGCAAAGATCCGCGCAGGTCTTGCTGAGCTTGCTGACATGACAAAGATCATCATTGCCCAGCGTGTGAACTCCGTTATGGACTCAGATCAGATTGTCGTTCTTGATAACGGTAGGGTCCATATGACTGGCACTCACACAGAACTTCTCGCCAAGAGTCCTATCTATAGAGAGCTGTATGAGTCGCAGATGGGCGGTAGTCAATCAGACATTGATGCTGCTGGTAAGGAGGTGTCACATGGCTAATCGCGCAGGAGGAGCACGTCCTCAAAACATCGGACATACCATTAGAGTGTTTGTCTCGTACTTAGGTCATGCCAAAAAGCGTCTTATGTTGGTGGCACTTCTTGTTTCTATCAGTGGTTTAGCAGCGCTCCTTGGTACCTATATGATTAAGCCTGTTGTTGCTGCAGTGGGCAGGGGAGACGTAAACGCATTTACCAACCTCATTGTGTTTACAGCGGTTGTGTATGCAATTGGCGCTCTTACCAGTGTTGGTTACACGCAAATTATGGTTCGTGCTGCCCAGAGGATTGTTTTTGACATCAGACGAGACCTTTTTGAGCACATTGAATCGCTGCCCCTAAGATTCTTTGACCAGCGTACCCGCGGCGACATTATGAGCTTCTTTACAAATGACGTGGATACCATCTCGGAAGCGCTCAACAACAGCTTTGCCAACCTTGTTCTGGCGTTTATTCAAATGGTTGGTACGCTTGTGCTGCTCATTGTCCTTAACTGGCAGTTAACGCTCATCACTGTTCTCTTTGACGTTTTGATTGTGATTTATGCACGCTATGCAAGTAAGCGCTCTGCCAAGCATTACTCGGTGCAGCAAAAGAGCCTTGGTGTTCTTAACGGTTTTGCAGAAGAAACTATCTCTGGCCTTAAAGTGGTTAAAGTTTTTAACCACGAGGATGCCAACTTTACTGATTTTCAAAAGGTTAATGAGGAGTTACGGCACTCTGGAACAAGTGCTCAGGGCTACGCAGCAACCATGGTCCCTATCACGGTTTCGTTGACGTATATCAATTACGCTGTGGTCACTGTGGTTGGTGCTCTGCTTGCCGTAAACGGACACGCGGATGTTGCAAGTCTTGCGTCCTACCTGGTCTTTGTTCGCCAGGCAGCCATGCCGTTCAACCAGTTCACGCAGCTCTCCAACTTCCTGCTTACCGCTCTTGCCGGCGCTGAGCGCATCTTTGCGGTTATGGAGATGACTCCTGAGGTTGATGAGGGCAAGGTCGACCTGGTCCGCGTTAGTGGTTACGAGTCTGGAGAAGAGTCCTGGGCTTGGGTCACACCGTCTGGCGAGAAAACCCCTCTTGCTGGAGACGTTCGCTTTGATGACGTGACCTTTGGATACGACGATGATCAGACGGTCCTTGCAAACCTCACCCTGTTTGCAAAGCCTGGTCAAAAGATTGCATTTGTTGGCTCAACCGGCGCTGGTAAAACAACTATTACCAACCTCATTAACCGCTTCTACGATGTTCGTAGCGGAACCATCACCTACGACGGCATTCCAATCAATGACATCAAGAAGTCTGCACTAAGGTCCTCCCTGGGCATTGTTTTGCAGGACACTCATCTGTTCACGGGTACCATTGCGGACAATATTCGCTTTGGTAAGTTGAATGCTACTGATGACGAGGTTATTGCTGCAGCAAAAATCGCAAACGCAGATAAGTTTATCCGCCGTATGCCTCGTGGTTACAACACCGTACTTACCTCAGATGGTGCTAACCTTTCCCAAGGTCAGAGGCAGCTTCTGGCAATTGCGCGTGCTGCTATTGCCGATCCTCCCGTGCTTATCTTGGACGAGGCAACTTCCAGTATTGATACGCGTACTGAGGCACTTATCGAGAAGGGCATGGATGCCCTAATGGCAGGCCGTACTGTCTTTGTGATTGCTCACAGGTTATCTACGGTTCGTAATTCGGACGCCATTATGGTTCTGGAGCACGGTCGTATTATTGAGCGCGGTACTCACGATGAGCTTATTGCAAAGCATGGAGAGTATTATCAGCTGTATACGGGATCGCGCGAGCTGGAGTAGGGGCGTTTTATGTTTGAAGCGTTAGCTGTGGCTCTTGGTGGAGCTCTGGGTAGTTTAGGTCGCTGGCAGTTGGGAGTCCTTTTTAAACAGTGGATTCCTAACCTGCCAGTTGGTACGTTTGCTGCAAATGTTGTTGCAGGTTTGATTATTGGCTTTGTAACAGGGCTTGATCTTGCAAGTCCACTTCAGCCACAGGTCAAGCTATTCTTAGCCGTGGGCCTTTGCGGAGGACTTTCG
>CAJZGX010000082.1:0-6018 GCA_916048235.1 uncultured Atopobium sp. | reverse complement strand
CAAATAGCTCTAAAGGGATTGCCATGAGGCAGGGCGACATGTGTGCGACCACGTTAATAGTCGTCCTGCCTCCATGGCATACGTTGCCTCGCAAATCGAGAAAACTAAATGGTCGGGGCCATTTAGCGATGAAATTGAGTGTTGGGGGAACTCAATCTCTCAACGCAACGTGTAAACTATTGATAGCAGAAAAAACTTTTTATATATTCGGGAATTAGAAGATTTTTTAAATTCATATAACACTTCCCGATTTTAGCGTAAAAATAGCGCAAGTGCCACACCAAATCCAAGAAATGGTGCAAAAGGAAATGTATACATAAATATACTATTTGAACTGGTAATTTCTTCTTTATTTCTGTCTTCTCTCTTTAAAAATTTACGCCAAATAAAGAACAGAAAAGAAAACATAACACCTAAAATATTTGCTAAAAATAAAAAGACAAATGTCTCTTTTATTTCAAGATAAAGACATGTTGAGAGAATAAGTTTAATATCTCCCCCTCCCAGAGAAGACATATGACCTATAAATTTTGTAACTATACCTACTGTAATCAGTACACATATAACAAAGAGCTCACTCCATAATGCATTCATCAGTAACTCGGCGGGCTTTTCATTTGTCACAAGCCAAATAGGCCATAAAAAGGCGAGCAAAAGAGGGATTCTATTTGGAATAGTGCGATTTCGCATATCCGATATTGAAGCCCAGATATACATGACAAAAATAACCAACTCTCTCATAGACACCTCCTCTGTCAACCTTAGCAGTATGGACAAGAATCAACTTTCCACACAGGTGACGTTATTTAACTTATTGATGTAACAAGCTGAACATTCAACGTTCTTCTCGCCGCTCTTGGTTTTAGAGAGTCTTTTTGATCCTTCGGGATTTTCTTGCGACAAAAATCGGAAAGCCGTGAATGGTACACTTAGCACTCAGTTTCTAGAAAGGTTTTTCATGCCAAGTTCTTCGTATAAATCAAAACAAATGATTGTCATTCGTCGCGATCTCAAGATGCGTAAAGGAAAGATCGCTGCTCAGGCTAGCCATGCATGTGTTGAAGCCACACTAATGGCACTTGCAAAAGAGCGTCGACTTGATCAGGTTCGTGTCACTGATGATCAGAATTGGGTCTATTTAGACCATGCTGACGAAGATACCTCTGCAATCACTAACTGGTTTGATGCTGGCGTTGCAAAAGTATGTGTCTACGTTGATTCTGAAGAAGCGTTGCTTGAGCTTGCTGTCGAGGGAAAAGCTCGTGGTTTTGTCGTGGCCCTTATTAGGGACGCGGGCTTTACCGAGTTCCATGGAGAACCAACATTTACCTGTCTGGCGTTTGAGCCACTGGCCGCAGAAGATATTGATCCGTTAACGGGCGAGCTGCCTCTGTACTAGCGAGAATACCTACATCAAGAAGGTATGGCTCATAACCTCGTCAAAGATAGTGGTAACTACAAACATACCAATTGAGGCATAAAGGATTGCGGCTTGCCACGAAAGGTGATTGGTCTCGATGTTTGAAATTCTAGGATCAAGCTTTCCGTCTTTGAGGCTAACAGGATCATCAATATCGCGGGTAAAGCCCATCTGACGGTCCTCATACTCTTTTCCGCTAAAGAGCAAGCCAACGCCACAGGCAATAATTCCCAGCGAAGAAATAACATACATGACACGACGTACCCAGTCGATACCGGTAAACATATCCATGCCGCTGGTAAAGTACGCAAATGCAAAGATGATCGCGCTCATTCCAGCCGCAGTAAGACAACCATAACCAAATGCACGCAAAGCACTCAGTACTAGCTCTTTGAACTTCTCGCCACGAGAAGTTGTTTGTGAAAACTTGCTATCCATACACAACTCCTTGGTTGTTTATTTGTTTTCTGTATAGCTTATAGCGTATAGGAAGTCTGCGCTTGATGATACAATTTCTACAGTAAATCTTGGCAGGAGGACGCATGCGTATCGGCTTTGATAACGAGAAGTACATCACTATGCAGGCGGATCGAATCCACCAGCGTATCAGTGAATTTGGCGGCAAGCTCTACCTTGAGTTTGGCGGTAAACTGCTCGACGACAACCACGCTTCTCGCATCCTCCCTGGATTTGCTCCAGATGCAAAAGCTCAGATGCTTCAGCAGCTTGCTCACGAGGCAGAAGTGGTTTTTGCCATCAACGCAAACGACATTGAAAACGGTAAGCGTAGAAGCGATATTGGCGTTACCTATGCCGACGACGTGCTGAGGCTTATGGATATCTTCCGTGCTCGCGGCCTTGCTATTGGCGGTGTTGTCATTACGCAGTACTCTGGCCAGCCAAAGGCAAAGGCCTATCGCGCGCGCCTAGAAAACATGGGTATTGCTGTATACCGCCACTACCCCATTGAGGGCTACCCCTCCAATATTGACCTTATTGTCTCGGCGGAGGGCTACGGTAAAAACGAGTACGTAAAGACTACGCATCCTCTGGTAGTTGTAACAGCACCTGGTCCTGGCTCAGGCAAGCTTGCTGTCTGCCTCTCGCAGCTCTACAACGAGAACGCCCGTGGAGTCCGCGCAGGTTATGCAAAGTTTGAGACGTTCCCTGTTTGGAACCTTCCGCTCAAGCACCCCGTAAACGTTGCCTACGAGGCAGCTACAGCAGACTTGGGCGACAACAACATCATCGATCCCTATCACCTTGAGGCTCACGGCAAGGTTACCGTTAACTACAACCGCGACGTTGAGGCTTTTCCTGTGCTCAAGGCCATGATGGAAAAAATCGCAGGTACCAGCCCGTATCAGTCTCCAACCGATATGGGTGTCAATATGGTTGGCAACTGCATTATTGATGATGAGGTTTGCCAGGAAGCTTCCAAGTCAGAGATTGTACGCAGGTGGTTTAGGGCTGCCGAGAAACTCGAGCGTACGGGCATGGGTGAGCGTGAACTCACAAAGATTAATCTCTTGATGAAAGACGTTAACGTTGACCAGAACTTCTCGCCAGCTCATGCAGCTTGTTTGCATAAAGCAGAAGAGACAAGAAAGCTTGCGGGCGCTATGGTTATGCCTGACGGCACCATTATTACCGGCAAAACTTCGGAGCTGTTAGGTGCGCCAGCGTCGCTTTTGCTCAACGCCCTCAAATACGTAGTTGGTATTGAGAAGAAGACGTTTATTGTCTCGGATGAGGTCCTAAGGCCTATTTGCGCACTAAAAGAGAACAACTTTAAGCTGGCTCGCACCAGCCTCTGCGCTGATGAGATGCTCATTGCGCTCTCTATCAGCTCAATTACCAATCCGTTGGCCGGAAAAGCCGTTGATGCCACGCAACTACTCCGTGGATGCGACGCGTACTTCTCGTCAATTATTCCAAGCGATGACGAGTCCATCTATCACAAGCTGGGCATTAACGTGTGTTGCGAGCCAATTTTTGAACAAGGACAATTCTTTCACCAGTGATTTTTAAGAGCTCACATAAAAGTAAGAAAACGAGAAACTCTACGACTCGTTCTAAAACTAAACATACACCCGCTTCTGCAAACGCTTCAAAACGTAAGCAGCGGGCGATGCATACACTTGAGCAAAATTCCCAGAACAATCCTGTTGTCAAATGGGGACTCATTACGCTGGCCATTGTATTTGTGCTGGCATTGTTGCAATCGTGCCAGGGACTTTTCTCCCTCTCTTTTGACAACAAATTAATCATCAAAAACGAGGTTCCCTATGAGTGGGAAAACCTCACCTATGATGCAATGGGACGTGCGCATTATGTGGTGGACGGAGAAGAGCTCACACGCACGGGCGTTGACGTCTCTTCTCACCAGGGGTTTATTGACTGGGAGGCCGTTGCTGCCGATAACATTCAGTTTGCCATGCTTCGCATTGGTTACCGAGGCTCCACCGAGGGTGGTATTCGCGCGGATGAGCTGTTTGAGACCAACCTAAAGGGTGCACAAAGCGCTGGTCTTGATGTAGGTGTGTACTTCTTCTCGCAGGCTATTAACGTGGAAGAAGCTCGCGAGGAGGCCGCTTTTGTTCTGCAACAGTTACGGGAAGCGGGAGTTACAAAGCTTGCTCTTCCTGTTGCGTTTGACCTGGAGCCTTCTCCCGATTACAGCGGCCGCGCCGACAACCTTTCCCCCGCAGAAACTAACGCTATTGCGCGCGCGTTTTGCACCACCATTCAAGAAGCAGGATATCGCGTCATTGTGTATGGCAACAAAGTTGATTTGAATCGCTTTGACCTGGTCTCGCTTGACGAGCCTATTTGGCTGGCACAATACGTTGATCAACCAGACGTAAACTTTAACTTTTTGATATGGCAATATACCTCAACAGGACAAGTTGATGGCATTACCGGTTCAGTTGATTTGAATTTGGACTTCTCACGCGTCTCTACAAGCAAGAGCCCAAAGTAGAGCTCACACGCCCGCCACAAATGCTAAACGCGACGCAGCTTATAAGGCTATCCGACGCTCACTGAACCAGTCAGGGTAACGGTAGGATCAAGCGCCTGAGCATGCGCAAAAGCGCCTCCTGGGCTACATGAACTTACCAGCGTAAACACTACCCACAAGATGATGGCTGCAAGCAATACCGCCAGCGCCACACGACCCAGTCTCATGCGAGAAGAACGACGTCTTCTAGCCGCATATGCTGCCTGAGCTTCATCTCTGGGGTTGAGCGTGCCATAGTGATTGCCGTAAGCAGTTCTTGCTCGACCACGTGCACGAGCGGCATCTGCACGGGCATGGTTAACGGGATTTGTTGGGCGATCTTGCGTCATCCTACGCTGCGCCTGTGCACGGCTTCCAACAGCTGCGTGACGACCTCGTGCCGCACGCGGAGAGGTAGAAGACTCCCCATTACGGGAGACAGTAGGTGGAACCTGAGCTGGGCGCTTTTTCTTACCAAAACCAAAGAGGTTGTTCTCTGCCATCAACAATCCTTGCTAAAAGATTCGTTTACCAAAAAAAGAATACACCGACTTTGCTTTTCTCGCCTTGAAAAGCGTCTATCCCGTTACAATAAAGCGCTATACAGACTGATTTTCTGTAAAGTCTGCACAATTGGAGTTCATGGGGGACGTGTGAAGAAACTTTTACTGATGGCAACAGGAGGAACTATTGCTTCTGTTTCCACTGAATCGGGCTTGGCTCCCTCACTTTCAGGAGAAGAGCTTTTAGCCAACGTCCCTCTTGTTCATGACCTCTGTGAATTTGATTTCAAACAAGTCATGAATATCGACAGCACCAATATGCGCCCTCAAAATTGGCTCCAGATCAGAGACGCCATTATTGAGTCGTATGATGCCTACGACGGCTTTATTATCCTTCACGGCACCGATACCATGGCATATACCGCCGCTGCCCTCTCCTACCTCATTCAAAATAGCGAGAAACCCATTGTGCTCACAGGCTCTCAACAGCCAATGGCAAATCCATTTACCGACGCCAAACTCAACCTCTACCACTCCGTTCTTTACGCGCTCGACGACAGAAGCGCTGGAGTTGTAGTGGTCTTTGGCAACGAGGTTATTGCCGGCACCCGAGCCCACAAACAGCGCACACTGAGCTTTAATGCATTTACCAGCATGAATTATCCACCGCTTGCTCACATCCGTGGCAACAAGATTATTCGCAGTGCACCAAATGAAGAGCAGGTAAATGGCGGTCTTATTACCTATGACACGCTTAATACGCGCGTCATTGTGCTTAAGCTGACCCCTGAACTTAATCCATCTATCTTCTACCTTCTGAAGAATGACTACGATGCCATTGTGCTCGAGACCTTTGGTATTGGAGGCATTCCTTCGTACGACGGTTCTTATGAGGAAGCAATCACCGATTGGATTGCGTCTGGTCGAACGGTTGTAATCACTACGCAAGTCCCTGAAGAGGGTCTTGACCTTGGTGTATATGAAGTTGGTAGGGCTTATCAGGATATGCCTGGTGTTCTCTCAGGAGACGACATGACCACCGAGGCCCTAGTTGCAAAAACTATGTGGATGCTTGGTCAGACTACAGATCAGCG
>CAJZGX010000081.1:0-6128 GCA_916048235.1 uncultured Atopobium sp. | reverse complement strand
TGAAATATTTTCGAAAAAATTTGAGTACGATTTACACAGGAGTATGTTCTTTTCATTGGCACTGTGGGTAACCACAAGGAGAGAAAAGAGTTCTAATGTCAAACCTTACTCGTCGCAACTTTTTTGGTGTCAGCGCAGTTGTAGCAGGTTTGGGTATCACCGCCTGCAAAAAGTCTGATTCTGATACTGGCGAGAAGAAAGAATCTGACACCAACTCTACTGATACTGTTGGTGCACCAGAAGAGCTGGTAAAGGCAGCAAAAGAAGAGGGTAAGCTGATTGTTTATGGCTCTTGTGAGGAAGAGTACCTAAACGCAGTTTGTGCAAACTTCAAGAGTCTGTATGGCATTGATGTTCAGGCACAGCGTCTCTCAACTGGAGAAGTTGCTGCAAAGATTGAGGAAGAGAACGGTCATCCATCAGCTGACGTCTGGTTTGGCGGAACAACCGATCCTTACAATGTCACTTCTTCAAAGGGTCTTCTTGAGCAGTATGAGCCAAAGAATGCATCACATCTTATTTCCGATAAGTTCAAGAGTACCAACAAAGACTGGTACGGAATTTATAAGGGCATTCTGGGCATTCTGTACGATAAGGATGAGCTTCAGCGCCTTAAGCTTGATGTTCCTCAGGATTACAAAGATCTTATCGATCCTAAATATAAGGGCCTTATTTGGTCTTCTAACTACAACACCGCAGGTACTGCAAAGCTGATTATCAACACCGTTATTCAGAAGTACGGTCATGACCAGGGTATTCAGTATCTTGTTGATCTTGATAAGAACATTGCTCAGTACACCAAGAGCGGTTCTGGTCCTTCCAAGGCTATCGGAACAGGCGAGTGCACCATC
The DNA here is from genome assembly GCA_916048235.1 of uncultured Atopobium sp. GTDB lineage: Bacteria > Actinomycetota > Coriobacteriia > Coriobacteriales > Atopobiaceae > Lancefieldella. Next base: position 5,277 of record CAJZGX010000081.1, on the reverse strand, counting down.
GGAATTGGTATGCTCCATGACGGCATTTATCAGATTGTTGATCAAGAGCATGAGAATGTTGGTCTTCAGATTCCAAGCTCTGGTGCATCATATGAGGTTGGCGCAACCGCAATCTTCAAGGGTGCTGCACATCCAAACGCCGCTAAGCTCTGGATTGAGTATGCACTTTCACCAGCATGCGTTGACCTTGCTCAGAAGAATGGCTCTTATCAGTTCCTGGTACTTGACAACGCAAAGCAGCCTGAAATTGCTACTGAGTACGGCCTTGATCCAAACAATGTCATGGACTACAACTTCGAGGATGCTAAGAAGCATACCGAGCAGTATGTCAAGGACGTTATGGAAGCTCTTGGTGGCGGAGACAGCCGCTTCAAGACGGAGTAAAACCAACGCGAGTAAGCAAACAATGCTGTTGCTCAAGATCTGAGTGGCAGATTATACTGGGTAGGCAGAGATCTGCCTACCCAGTTCCACATAGAGCTTTGCGTATAGGTTTAGTGTTTCAGAGTTAGGACCAGCATGGCAAAATCCCAGAGCGCTCGACTTGAGCGAAAAAAGCTCCTTGGCGATCCAATTTTGATAACGACCATTGTCGTTCTTATCGCCTTCTTAACCCTTTTTATTTTGTATCCACTTGCCATTCTTATGGTTGACTCTGTAGTCTCCGATAATGGGATTAGCTTTGATGTATTTACGCGCATCTTGGCTTTGCCTTCGTTTGATCGCGCAATTACCAATACGCTCAGAGTTGGTTTTGCGGTAGGCATTTTATCAGCGCTTATTGGTCTTCTTTTTGCATATGTTGAAGTGTACGTAAAGCTTCGTACAAAGTTTATGACAGGACTTTTCCGCGTGGTTTCCATGCTTCCTGTTGTTTCTCCACCATTTGTTCTCTCGCTTTCTATGATCATGATGTTTGGCAAGAAAGGCCTGATTACTCGAGGTCTTTTGGGAATTTTTGACAACAACATCTATGGTTTCTGGGGCATCTTTATTGTTCAGACCATGTCGTTCTTCCCTGTGTGCTACATGATGCTTAAGGGTCTGCTTAAAAATATTGATCCATCCCTTGAAGAAGCAGCACGTGACATGGGCGCAAGCCGCTGGAAGGTATTTACCAGCGTTACCCTTCCTCTAATTTTGCCTGGCTTGGGCAATGCTTTTCTTGTCTCATTTATTGAGTCAATCGCAGACTTTGCTAACCCGATGATTATTGGTGGTTCGTACGATACCCTGGCAACAACCATCTACCTGCAAATTACAGGCGCATATGACAAGCAGGGCGCAGCTGCTATGGCTGTTGTTCTTCTTTCCATCACGCTGCTTATGTTTGTTGTTCAGAAGTTTGTACTGGAAGCAAAGAGCACGTCCACACTTTCGGGTAAAGCAACGCGTGCCAGGATGCTTATTACAGACAACTCTGTTCGCATTCCACTTACTATCCTTTGCGCGCTGGTAGCACTCTTTGTTATTGGCATGTACCTCTGCGTTCCTTATGGCTCGTTTGTCCGTTCCTGGGGATCTAATTACGAGCTAACAACAAAGTGGTTTGAGCAGGTATTTACCAAGTATCACGGCTTGCAAGCCTTTAGCGATTCGTTCATGCTCTCGCTTATTGCAGCACCAATTACCGCTCTGCTTTCGATGATTATTTCCTATCTGGTGGTAAAACGCCGCTTCCGTGGCCGTGGTTTTATCGAGGCTGTATCCATGCTTGCCATGGCAGTTCCTGGTACGGTTTTGGGCGTTGGATACATTCGCGGTTTCTCAAGTGGTGTTATGCACACAGGATTTTTGCAAGGTCTGTATGGCACAGGACTCATCTTGATTATTGTCTTTGTCGTACGTTCGCTTCCTACAGGAACGCGCTCCGGAATCTCGGCGCTTCGACAGATTGACAAATCAATCGAGGAGTCCGCATATGACATGGGTGCCGATAGCTTTACGGTGTTTATGACCGTTACGCTACCGCTGATTAAAGATTCGTTCTTGTCGGGCCTGGTAACGGCGTTTGTCCGTTCCATCACCGCAATTTCTGCAGTTATTCTCTTGGTCACACCAGAGTTCCTGCTCATTACTGTTCAGATCAATGAGTTTGCGGGCAAGGGTTCATATGGTATGGCCTGCGCCTTTGCAACAATTCTGATTGTTATTACCTATGGCTCGGTATTGCTTATGAATTGGGCCATCAAACACTTTGGCACCAGCCGAGCACTCAAGGAGGAGTAACACATGGCTACAGAGAAAAAAGGCGTTCGCCTTGAACACATTTCCAAGATTTATCAGGATCAGAAGACTGGCAAAGACTTCTACGCAGTTCAAGACGCTAACATCACTATTGCTCCCGGCGAGTTTGTAACGCTGCTTGGCCCTTCTGGCTGCGGAAAGACTACCATCCTGCGCATGATTGCTGGTTTTGAGAGTCCTGATGAGGGAAAGATTTTTCTCGGCGACGAGCAGATTGATGAGCTCACTCCAAACAAGCGCGATACGGCAATGGTATTCCAGAGCTATGCGCTGCTTCCTCACTACAACATTTTTGACAATGTTGCCTATGGCCTCAAGCTCCGCAAAATGGATAAGGCAGTAATTCGCGAGAAGGTCCTTCATATCCTGGGTCTTGTTGGACTTGAGGGCATGGAAGAACGTATGACCAACCAGCTTTCTGGTGGTCAGCAGCAGCGTGTTGCTTTGGCACGCGCTCTGGTTATTGAGCCAAGCGTTCTTCTCTTTGACGAACCTCTTTCAAACCTTGACGCTAAGCTGCGCGTTGACATGCGTAATGAGATCCGTCGCATTCAGCAGGAGGCTGGCATTACTGCTATCTACGTTACACATGACCAGTCAGAGGCAATGGCGCTTTCCGACAACATCATCATTATGAAAAAGGGTGTTGTGGATCAGGTTGGCGATCCACAGACGGTTTACTATCACCCAGCAGACGAGTTTGTTGCAGACTTCATCGGAGAGTCCAACTTCCTGCACGCAACCATTGCAGACAAGCTTGATCCTGAGACGGCACTTTGCCGCTTTGAGGGCCATGAGTTTGAGGCCAGCGGATGCTCTCACCTGGATAAGGGCAAAGAGTGCTGCATCGTTCTTCGCCCAGAGTCTGCACGCCTCGCTGATGAGGGAACACTTGCCTGCGAGGTAGTGCTTTCTCGCTTCATGGGTCACTACCAGAACTACCACGTTATGGTTGGAGACACGCTCATTAAGATCACGGATTTCAACCCTCGTACCCACAAGATTTACAACGTCGGTGACCACGCCTTTGTTGACTTCACCAAAGACGAGGTCCACGTTCTGTAAGCGTTTTAGTTAAAGCAGTAACGTATGGCGAGAAGATCCGTTGGTCTTCTCGCCATTTTTGTTAGATGGTGGATTTGAGCCAATTAAGCTTGCACGTGAGCAGCTTGTGGTCGGGCTCAAGCGAGGGGTCTTTGATCCTTTTAAGGAGCATTTTGCAAGCGGCGTAGCCCTCTTCATAGACGGGTTCGACAATAGTTGAGATGCTTTTAGTAGGTAAATCGGTCCAATCAGTGTTGTTGAACCCCAACAGTCCAACTTGCTCCGGAATTACCTTTTCATAGGCATGCAGCGCGCTATAGACGCTTTTGAGCGCCCATTGATTTGGCACAAATACCAGCGTTTTCTTTGATGGAAGAATGTGGTTGTTAAGCCATTGCGCGATTTCAGGGATAGACAACGTGCTTTGCTCTATGGTGAGACGCTCGTAAGGTTTACTTGAGGCCTCTAAAGCATCGGTGAAGCCAGATTCTCGTTCAATCCTGGTGCGACCTTTTGGCTCTCCACCAATGATTAAAAAGTTCTCGTATCCACGCTCGACGCAGCGCGACGCTGCTGAATAAACTCCATCATAGAGGTCACTTTTTATCCAGGAAGTATTAAGGGTAAGAAGGTCGCAGTCAAAATAAACAACCGGTTTTCCAACTTTAGCAATGCGCCTGTCTACCGCTCTGAACTGATTGGTGGGCTGAATGAGCATACCATCTGCTCCAATTGAGAGCATTTTCTCAACCCAGTCGGCTTCAAGCGTGGGATCAAAGCGAGAATTACAAATAATTGTCTGATATCCAGCCTCAAGAGCGGCGTCTTCAATGCCGTTGGTCATTTGAGCGGCCCAGGCATTAGTGTTGTCCAATATGAGAACGGCAATAATTCCAGAGCTCTTTTTAACCATTGCTTGAGCCTGGGCGCTTGGAATATATCCCGTATTTTCAATTGCTTTTTTGATACGTTGCTTAGTTGCTTCGGACATCTTTTCAAAGTGTCCATTAAGATAATTTGAGACAGTGGCAATGGAAACATTTGCTAATTTTGCAAGGTCAATGATAGTGGTCTTAGACATTGGCACTCATTTCACCGAAATTTTTACAATGTACTTGCAAAATACCAACGTTAGTGATTCTGCTGGATTCCACGTTGGTTAAACGTTTAACAAAATTCATCATAACACAAGGTAGATTAGACGTTTACCGAAATCCTCTTTTAAAAAAGATTGAAACAATGCAAAGTATGAGTTGGAAACGTACGTCGTCAAAAGACGTGCTCGTGCGCCCCGCATAGGGGCTCACAACTTACTTTGCGAGAGGACATAACCATGAACGTCGTTGCTGTATGCGCTTGCACGGTTGGAATTGCTCACACCTGGATGGCAAAAGAGGCCATTGAAAAAGAGTGTGAACGTCGCGGCTATGAATTCAAGGTAGAGGCTCAGGGCGGTTACGGTATTGAGAACGAGCTTGAGCAGGACGAAGTTGACGCTGCCGACGTTGTTCTTCTCGCCATTGCAATTGGTATCGAAGGCGACGAGCGTTTTGACGAGAAACGCGATGAGGGCCGTGTTCTTACGTTGGATCCATCGCTTGCTATTGCGGATCCAGCAAAGGTTATTGATCAGGTAGTTGCGCTGGCTGAGTAGCAAGCGCGTAAGTGATAACGCAAGGAAGAAGAGAGGAGAAACCCATGGCAGAGGAAAAGAGTCCCTCAGTTTTGGGCAAGGTCGGAAAAGACCTTCTAAAGGCGTTTAACACTGGTGTTTCGTACTTTATTCCTATTGTCGTAGTCGGCGGAGTCTTCCTGGCCTTCTCGCTAGCTACAGGAACTGCAGGAAAAGACGGTATTGAAGTCACCAATCCTTTGATGCAGAGCCTCAACCTTATTGGTATGGCTGGCATCAAGATGATGATTCCTGTCCTTGCTGCTTACATTGCCTATTCTTTGGGCGGAAAGCCTGCTCTGGCACCTGGCTTT
>CAJZGX010000080.1:0-6198 GCA_916048235.1 uncultured Atopobium sp. | reverse complement strand
TCAAGGTAAGCTTGACTCCATCTTGTCCAGCCGTCCTGAGCAGCGTCGTGAGCTTATTGAAGAGGCAGCAGATATCTCTAAGCATCGACGCCGCAAAGAGCGTGCGGAGCGCAAGATTTCTTCCATGGATGAGAATCTCACGCGAGCCAAAGTGGTTTCTCGCGAGATTACCCGCCAGCTTAAACCGCTTGAGAGGCAGGTAGACAAGGCTTCTCGCGCTAAAGATCTGTCCACTCAGCTCAAAGATTTGACGGTTCAGCTTGCGGTTGATGACCTTCGTCAGCTGCAGTTTACGCATGAAAAGTTGGAGGCACGCGCTAAAGAGGCAGAGGCTGCTATTGAGCTTGCTCAATATCGTGCGGGCGAGAAAAACCGTGAGCTTGAAAAGCTCCAGTCACTTCTTGAGCAAAAGGGTCTCTTTGTTGGAGACTTGGGTGAGCAGCGCCGTCGCATGCAAGAGATTCTTGGTCGTATGGGATCTGACATGCGTCTTTTGGAGGAGAAGGGCAAGAACATGGTTTCTCGCCTTTCTGACACGCGTATGCAGCTCTCTGTGATGGATAAGCAGAAGGCAGACGCCGCAAAAGAGAATGAAGACCTTTCTGGTCAGCTGGCAACAATTCGTGCAAAGGTTGCGGATCTGACGGAGGGCGTGAACGCGCTCCAAGAGGCGGCTAACCAGGCAATTGCCGAGCGTCGTGCTCTTGATGTAAAGATTTCTGACTGTACTGCGTCTGAGCGCAGTGCGCGCAATACCGCTGATAAAGAGACGCTTGCGTATGTAAAGCTTGAAGAGCAGATTGCTCATGCGCAGGTAGAAGACAAGATGTTTGAGTCCAGGTTGACTCAGATTACGGAAGCGCTTGAGATTGCTCGTGCTGCTCTAGAAGATAGTGGCGCTAAAGAAGCAGAGCTCACTGCGGCTCTTGAGAAAGCTCGTCAGGAGTCCGAGGCGTTTGTCGCTGAGATTTCTGAGCGCGCTTCTGCACTTGAAGCGGCTCGCGAGGCAGAGCGCACTGCTCGCCAGGAGCTCTCAAGCAGTGAAGCTACGCTTGAGGCACTTCGTGCGCTTGATGTGGAAGTCCAAAAGGGAAGTCCTCTGGCAGAAAAGCTTGTTGCGGATGCAGCAATTGCTTCTCTTGTTTCTGGCAGACTTGCTGATTATCTTGAGGTTCAGCCAGAGTTTGAGGCTCTTGTTGAGCAGCTTTTGGGAGAAGATCTTTCCGCGCTTGTTGTAGACAAGCTGCAAAACATTCAGACGCTCTTTGAGCGCGTTCAGACGCTTTCTGAGGACGGCAAGGCTACGTTGGTTGCTCTTTCTGAAGCAACTCCAGCTCTTGCTGCGCCTGCACATACAACGTCTTTGCTTGAGCACGTTTCTGCTCAGAAGGGTGCCAAAGCTCTTGTGCAGGCGCTTTTTGGTCACGTTTTTGTTGCTCAGAGTCTTGATGACGCCTACGCTGCTCGCAACGTTGAGCCTCGCGGGCTTTATGCGCTCCCTGACGGCACGTTGCTCTATCCAGACGGTCGTCTGGTCCTGGGACACGCATCTCAGGCTGAGGACGGCTCTCTTGAGCGTAAGCGCCGCATCCGTGAGCTTGGGGGTGCACTTCCTTCCCTTAAACGCCATCTTGAGGCTGCTCGCTCCGCAGTTACCAACTGCGAGAATGAGCTGGCTTCAGTTCGCGAGAAAAGCGTGCAGTCCAAGGGTGAGGTTGCTCGCCTCAACGGTGAGCTTACCTCTATTGCTGCGGAGCGAGGCCGTCTTGAGGGACAGGTTGCGTCTTCTCAGGCAGAACTGAAGCAGGTGAGCACTTCTCGAGAGCAGGCCAAAGAGCGCGCTCAAGAGGCTCGTGCGCACATTGATGAGCACAAGCGTGCGGCTGAAGAGGCTAAGACTCGCATGGAGTTGTTAGCTTCGGAGCTCAAAGAGTTGCAGGAGCAGCATGAGGATGCCATTCGCGCACAGGGTAGGGCCAACCGAGAGCTTTCGGATGCAAAGACGGACCTGACTGTTGCAAAAGAGCGTGCAACGAGCATGGCTTCTCGCCAGGCAGAGCTTGAGAGGCGTCTGTCTCAGCTGGATGAGCAGCTTGCTGCTGCTAAACAGGCAACGCACGCGCTTGAAGTAATTAGGCTGCGCGTAGACCCGCTGTACAAACGCTACGATGCTCTGCACCAGAAGGCGCTTGAGTGGGCGTCTAGGCTCAAGGATCGCGCGTCGTTGGCGGAGGCAGACTCCGAGACGCTGCGAGAGACTATCTCTGAGGCAAAAGATGCAGCTTCTGAAGCTGCGCTTGCGGTAGAAAAAGAGAAGGACGCTGCCAACCAGATTAGCGTTGAGATTGGTAAGCTTGAGGTTCAGGTTCAAAACGCCATCGAGGCCATTCTTGCCACAGGCGCCTCATTGGACGAGGCATTGACGCTTCCTGAGCCAGAAGATAGAGAGCAGGCAGAACGTCTTGCTGCGTTGCTCAAGAGTCAGCTTGAGGCACTTGGTCCTGTCAACGCCGTTGCCATGGATGAGTACGAGCGCCTCAAAGAGCGTGCTGATTACATTAACGAGCAGGTAGCTGACTTAGAGGCTGCTCGAACCTCACTGAAGAAAATCATCTCGGCCATTGACCGCAAGATGCGTAGCCGCTTCCTTGTTGTTTTTGACCGTGTAAATCAGAACTTCTCCGAGATTTTCTCGATGCTGTTCCCTGGAGGTCATGCTCACATTGAGCTCACCGACCCTGACCATCTCTCCGAGACAGGCATTGAGATTGTGGCTCAGCCGCGCGGTAAGCGCATTACCAAGATGATGCTCATGTCAGGTGGCGAGAAGAGCCTCACCGCCCTGGCATTGCTCTTTGCTGTATACAGAACGCGTACTGTTCCGTTCTACGTTTTTGATGAGGTTGAGGCTGCGCTCGACGACGCCAACCTCTCCAAGTTGCTTGATGCCATTGAGCAGCTCAAAGAGACCACTCAGCTGATTGTCATTTCTCACCAAAGGCGCACCATGGAGCAGGCAGATGTACTGTATGGTGTATCCATGCAGGCAGATGGTGTCAGCCATGTTGTCTCTCAGAGGCTTGATAAGACAACCGGAAAGGTAGTTGATATCTAATGGGCTTTATGGACAATCTTCGCCGCGGTCTTGAGCGTTCTCGTGAGACTTTAAGCGAAATCTTTTATATGGGTGGAGAGGTCACCGAAGACTTTTGGGATGACCTTGAGGACACGCTTGTTATGGGAGACATGGGCGCTGAGGTAGCAATGCGCGTCACTGACGACCTACGTGAACGTGCTGCGCGAGAAAACCTTATGCGCTCCGATCAGCTTCGCCGCGCCCTTGTAGAGCGACTTACGGCAGAGTTTCCTGTTGCAGAAAGAGATCCTTTTACGGATACGCCCTCTATTGTCTTGTTCGTGGGCATTAACGGTGCTGGTAAAACTACCACTGTTGGCAAAATTGCTGGTCGCGCACATGCTAATGGCGTAAAGACTTTGATTGGCGGTGCTGACACCTTCCGTGCGGCTGCAATTGAGCAGCTGCAGGTGTGGGGAGAGCGCTCTGGTATTGAGGTAGTAACCAAAGAGCGTGGCGCTGACCCTGCAAGCGTTTGTTTTGAGGTTGTTGAAACGGCAGAAAAACAAGGCACTGAACTGGTGCTTATTGATACTGCCGGACGTCTGCATACCTCATCGGATCTGATGCGTGAGCTTGCTAAGGTTGTCTCGGTAACTAGAAAGCGCGCAGGAGATATTCCCGTAAGTGTTGTCTTGGTTATTGATGCAACTACTGGTCAAAATGGCCTTAACCAGGCAAAAGAGTTTAACGACGCCCTGTCTTTGGACGGTCTTATTGTTACAAAGCTTGACGGCACCGCAAAGGGAGGAATTGCTCTGGCAATTTCTAACCAGCTTAACCTGCCTATTTATCGTATTGGTGTGGGCGAGTCAATTGATGATCTTCAGACATTTGATGCTCGCTCATTCTGTGAAGCACTTGTTGGTGAGGGAGTTCAGTAATGTTTAACAGCCTGCAAGATAGACTGCAAAATACATTTTCCGCTCTACGCGGAAAGGGCCGTCTCACTGAGGACGATATCAATTCAGCAATGCGAGAAATTCGCATGGCTCTTCTCGAGGCTGACGTTAACTACAAGGTAGTTAAAGAGTTTGTTGGCCGCTGTAAAGAGCAGTGCATGACCGCTGACGTGCTAGAGTCTCTGTCTCCAGCTCAAAACGTTGTCCGCATTGTTCTGGATGAGCTCACGGCGCTGCTTGGTTCAACTGAGTCCAAGCTTACGCTGGCACAGAACCGCATTCCAAACGTCATTATGCTCGTTGGTCTTCAGGGCTCTGGTAAGACAACCGCAGCTGCAAAGCTTGCTTACCTGCTTAAGTCCCAGGGAAAGAATCCTCTGCTCGCTGCCTGCGACGTTCACCGTCCCGCAGCAGCAGATCAGCTTGAAACACTTGGTTCAGAGATTGGCGTGCCAGTTTATCGTGGTGATGGCAAAGACGCCGTTGCTATTGCGTCTCAGGCTATTCAGGAGGCTGTTGATCACCTCAATGACCTTGTAATTGTCGATACCGCTGGCCGTCTTCAAATTGACGAAGAAATGATGGAAGAGGCCGTTGCTATTAAGCGTGCCGTCAAGCCAGATCAGATTCTTATGGTTGTCGACGCTATGACCGGCCAGGATATTGTCAATGTTGTCAGCACCTTCGCCGAGCGCGTAGACTTTGACGGCGTCATTATGTCCAAGCTTGATGGCGATGCTCGTGGTGGTGGTGCTCTTTCCGTACGTGAGGTTACCGGCAAGCCTATCAAGTTTGTTTCCATGGGCGAGAAACCCGATTCACTTGAGGTTTTCCACCCAGACCGCATGGCCAAGCGCATTCTTGGCATGGGTGATGTTATCTCTATTGTCGAGAAGGCCCAGCAGGCAGCAGACGAGAAGCAGGTTGAAGATGCTGAGCGCATGTTGCGTGAAGGCTTTACTATGGACGATCTGCTTAATCAGATGAACCAGATTCGCAAGATGGGCGGTCTTGCTAAGCTTATTGGCGCTCTACCTGGTGGTGACCGCATGATGGCCCAGCAAGGCGGTATAGACGATAGTTCTATGGGAAAGATTGAAGCCATCATTCATTCAATGACCAAAGAAGAGCGCGCACGTCCAAAGACTATTAATGGTCAGCGTCGTCGTCGTATTTCCATGGGTTCTGGTCGTAGCGTTCAGGAAGTCAATCAGCTTATTCGTCAGTGGGGAGAAATGAATAAGATGATGGGTAAGATGAAGGCTATGACTCAGGGCGGTAATGCAAAGAAGGGTCGCCGTGCCATGGAGTCCATGATGAAGAATATGGGCTTTGGCGGAGGTCAAATGCCACGTTTCTAGGCTCTACCAATAAATATTTTTATATAAGAATTTCTCATGTCGAGTAATATCCCTACTGCTTTTTGTTACACATGGTAAACTCTCTCAAAAAGCAGTAGGGAGTAATTATGTCAATCAAGCGTATTGCCTTTGTTGTATTAGGTTGTATAAGCTTGGCACTTGCTGTGCTTGGTGTGGTGCTTCCTATTTTGCCTACTGTTCCATTTTTGGCACTTGCTGCTTTTTGCTTTGCAAAATCATCCGACCGACTCAATAATTGGCTTATTAATACAAAGTTTTACCAAAATAATCTTGCTGATTTTAAAGCTGGAAAAGGGATGACTGTTAAGACTAAAACACGCATCCTTGTTACAGTAACCTTGATTATGGCCGTAGGTCTGATTGCCATGCTTATGAAGGGCGTTATTGTTGGCAGTATTGTCCTTGTTATTGTTTGGTTAGGGCACATTTACTATTTTGGTTTTAAAGTCAAAACTATTGAAGAGTAAACAAAGAATATTTGGAATAACTTAAGAAGTATAAAACGTTCTTACGGGAATGTTCGATTTATTTATTCAACATGAAGACAGAGATATTATCAATAGTCTATAAGTCTTCCTGAATTTTTATTTCAGAAATTAATTCATTTCCTTAATGTCATATTTAGAACGGAAACGGGATGACTTTATTTTTTAAGAAACTTTATAAATTTCATAGGTAGCAAAGAATGTTATATAACGTCTATGGTTTAATAACTACCATTTACCGATAAGTACTTTTATCATGTAGAGATTTAATTAATCATTTCTGAAAAGATCAT
>CAJZGX010000079.1:0-6450 GCA_916048235.1 uncultured Atopobium sp. | reverse complement strand
CTGCATCAAATAAATTTTTCTAACATTATCTTAACTCCCAAAGACGTCCATAGAGCTCGTTTCCAAGCAGCCAGCCCTTCTTGGTAGGCCTATATGAAGCCTTAATCTCAGAATCTGCTGCATCAACGCATTCTAGTAACTCATCTTGTACACAGGCATCAAACACTTCTTGTAAAGTTAATGCACCAAATACCTGCTCAGACTCATCCAAAAGCGTAGGCGCAATTGGCTCTGTGAGGCGTGCATGGAGCATCAAATCTTCTGCCACAGCTTCTCTGTAGGTCAAAAATTCAACGTCAAACTCTGTCGAGAAAAGCGATACGCCTTCAGCAATTTTTTTTGGAGAATCAAGCACCACAAGTCGCACACGGGTAGCATCTTGTGGTCTCGAAGGCAAAGAAGCGTTTTCCTTTGCCAGAGCATCATACTCAGAAGCTGTCAACATACTTGCAGCACTGGTACCTAGACCAAGGTACGACTCACCTGTCCAGTACATTTTATTATGCTTACAACTTTTCTGATTACGAGCATAACTTGCCACCTCGTAGCGCTCAAATCCCGCTGCTTGAAGCATCTTTGAAGCCGTTTGCATTCGATCTGCCTGCACGTCATAAGCATTCCATGGAATGTCTTTATCTTGGGTTTGCTTAGCTAGTGCCGTGCCGTCTTCAATAGTAAGTGGATAGACACTCACATGATTTACCCCAAGCGAGATAAATCTTGAGAGCGAAAACTCCCAAGAACTCTCTGTTTGCTCAGGAATAGCGCACATAAGATCAACCGACACGTCGTAACCATGCTCTTTTGCAGCAAATACTCTGTCGTAAGCCTGGTCAGCCGAGTGAATTCTGCCTAGCTTCTTAAGCTCGTTGTCGTTAAAGCTTTGAACTCCCAAAGAAATTCGTGTTACCCCGCCCGTAGTAAGACTGGCGAGAAGATCATCAGATAGTGAGTCTGGATTTGCTTCAATACTGAACTCATCAGGATTTACAATCGCTGAAGTGTGCTGCGCCAAATCCGCCGCATCTTGACCGAGCAAGCTGGGAGTTCCGCCTCCCATATAGACCGTTTTAGTAGCTGCTAACAAACCAAGCTGAGCGGCATCATCTAACTGATGTTTTAATGCTTTTACGTAATTTTTCATGCGACTGTCATCTTGTCTTGTCGACCAAGAAGAGAAATCGCAATAGAAGCATTTTTGAGAACAAAACGGAATATGCAGATAAAGTGCAGAGGTAGCCGTTTGATTGTATTTAGACTGCCAGGAATCCACAACAGACCACTAGCTCATAGATGGATTGTGCTCAGGAGATTCCTGCTCACCCTCAAGTTGCTTGACGGTTTCTTTAATCTCTAGCGCCAGATCAATAAAATCTTGAGCAGTAACACACTTTACTGACTTACCACGCCAATAGGCGGCGTTTGGAATACCCCTAAAATACCAGGTAGAAAGACTTCTTGCGCGAGCAATATGAATGTGAGCTGCGTCAAGTAAGCGTACATGCATCATAAAAGATGCAAGCATCTGATCAAGTGTTGGAACAAGTGAAGCTTGACCTTCAACTAAAGCTTGAGTGTTCTTAAAAATCCAAGGATTACCATAGGTTCCACGAGCAATCATGACAGCTGTCACACCTGTCTCTGTAAGGGCATGAGCTGCCGCTTCAGCAGAGAGCATGTCACCAGAGCCTATAACAGGAATTGAAACAGCATCACAAACTCTATTAACGGTCTCCCACTCTGCCTGGCCTCGATACATCTGGGTTGCAAAGCGGCCATGAATAGCAACAGCAGACGCTCCCGCAGCTTCCATAGCACGAGCAAATTCAGGAGCTACTTCATCATCCTGACGTCTACCTCGTCTAATCTTCACGGTAACAGGCACCGCGACCTCAGAAAGACAAGCTTTAACCAGATTTGCAGCAAGCTCTGGGGTATCGAGAAGGGCTGAGCCCTCCCCTTTTTTGACAACCTTAGGAACAGGACAAGCCATATTAATATCGATAAGCGCAAGCTTATTTCCTAGGCGCTCACTGATCTGAGCTGCCGCTTCTTTAAACTGCTCTGGCTTTGAACCAAATAGTTGAACAGCAATATCTGGCTCAGTTGGAAGAGGCTCTACAAGCTCCCAGGTTTTCTCGCCACCATAATGAATTCCTGCAACAGAAACCATTTCTGAGTATGCAAGACCTGCTCCACCCGCTCGAGCCATAGTGCGATACACACCATCGCTGACGCCAGCCATGGGTGCCATAAGCACAGGATTTGCGGACAGGCGCTCCTTGAGTGAGGTACCTGACGCAAAAGGAACAATACGAGAAGAAAGACCTGCTTGAGGTGCGTAGGTTGAAATGATTGTTTGAAGAGACTCCACAAATACCTTCTACTCGTCGTCAACCTTGAGAACAGCCAAGAATGCCTCTTGTGGTACTTCGACTGAGCCAATCTGCTTCATGCGCTTCTTACCCTCTTTTTGCTTTTCAAGCAGTTTGCGCTTTCTGGAAATATCACCGCCGTAGCATTTAGCCAAGACGTCCTTTCTACGTGCGCGAACGGTAGAGCGAGAAATGATTTTATTGCCAATAGCACCTTGAATAGGAACCTCAAAGAGCTGCTGAGGAATGATGCCTTTTAGTCTGTCGCAAAGACCACGAGCAAGATCATATGCTTTGTCTTTGTGAACAATAAACGAAAGCGCATCAACGACGTCTCCAGCAAGCAAGATATCAAGCTTAACCAGGTCAGAAGTGCGATACGAATCAAACTCATAGTCAAGTGAGGCATAACCTTTGGTTCTACTCTTAAGCTGGTCAAAGAAGTCCAGGATAAGCTCAGCCAAAGGAATGCTAAAGATCATCTCGACGGACTTATCAGACAGATACACCATGTCTTCAGATACGCCACGATGATCAACAACAAGCTGCATAACCGTACCAACAAACTCAGGAGGCACAATAATCTTTGCCTTGAGGTATGGCTCATCAATGCGGTCAATCTTGGTAACCTCTGGAAGATCTTGAGGACTGGTAATCTCAATCATAGTTCCATCGGTCTTATAGACGTGATAGTCAACAGAGGGGCTGGTAGCAATCAAGTCCAGGTCAAACTCACGCTCAAGACGTTCTTTGACAACCTCCATGTGGAGAAGACCTAAAAAGCCTACTCTGAAGCCAAATCCCAAAGCAACGGACGTCTCTGGCGACCACGTAAGAGATGGATCGTTAACGTGCAACTTATCAAGTGCGTCACGAAGATTCTCATACTGTTTGTTATCAACCGGGAAAAGACCGGTAAATACCATTGGTTTTGCCTCGCGGTAACCTGGCAGTGGTTCTGAACAAGGATTTTGCTTGTAGGTAAGCGTATCTCCAACGCGAACAGCTTCAGGGTCTTTGAGGCCAGTTACCACATAGCCAACTTCACCAACAGAAAGCTGGTCAACAGCCATCTCAAGAGGTCTCTTAGCGCCAACTTCTTCAACAAGAAAAGGCACAGATCCCTGCATCATAAGAAGCTGGTCGCCAGCTTTAATTGAACCGTCGAAAACACGCACCGTTGCAACGACGCCTCTGAACTGATCAAAATATGAGTCAAGAATAAGCGCCTTAAGTGGAGCTGTAGGGTCTCCCTTTGGAGGAGAAACCAAATACACCAAAGCCTCAAGGAGCTCGTGAATACCCTCACCTGTTTTACCGGAGACACATACCGCATCATCAGCCGGAATAGCAAGAACATCTTCAATTTCTGCACGTACCTCTTCAGGTCGAGCAGATGGAAGGTCAATCTTATTGATTGCAGGAACAATATCCAGGTTAGCGTTCATGGCCAGCATGGCGTTTGAGACCGTTTGAGCCTCCACGCCTTGCGTTGCGTCAACAACCAGCACCGCTCCTTCGCAGGCAGCCAAAGACCTTGAAACCTCGTAGGTAAAGTCAACGTGGCC
Organism: uncultured Atopobium sp.; assembly: GCA_916048235.1. Taxonomy (GTDB): domain Bacteria; phylum Actinomycetota; class Coriobacteriia; order Coriobacteriales; family Atopobiaceae; genus Lancefieldella. The sequence goes on along the minus strand of CAJZGX010000079.1, from coordinate 2,507 downwards.
TGGGGTGTCAATCAGGTTGAACTGATAACGCTCTCCGTCATCTGCGTCATACATGACGCGGACTGCGTTTGATTTAATGGTAATTCCACGCTCACGTTCAATATCCATAGTGTCCAAGAGCTGTGACTCCATATCGCGTTCTTCAACGGTATGAGTAAGCTCCAAAATGCGGTCACTGATGGTAGATTTACCGTGATCGATGTGCGCAACAATAGAGAAGTTGCGAATATGTGAAGTATCCTGTGTATTCATAAGGAAAATAATAGCGTAAACTACCCCCTTCGTGCTATACTTCAACAGCTGCCTCAAACGTGTCTCAGCGAAGAGGCCTCACATAGTAAACACCGAAAGGAACCGCACGTGGCTAACATCAAGTCTCAGAAGAAGCGTATTCTCACCGCTGAGAAGGCACGCCAGCGCAACAAGGCTGTCCGTTCCGAGCTTAAGACTGCTATTAAGGCAGTTCGCACTGCTGTTGAGGCAGGCCAGCTTGAGGACGCACAGGTTGCAGCTAACAAGGCATCCCGCCTTCTTGACAAGGCTGCTTCTAAGGGCATCGTACACAAGAATCAGGCTGCTCAGCGTAAGAGCGGCGTTCAGAAGCTTGTTAACACCCTTAAGTAGTTCTTATCTACTTTTAACTTTTTAAAACGGACTCCTTGGAGTCCGTTTTTTCTTACCTGAATTCTTTGAATCTACACATTTACGACGCCGCACAGAGTAAAGATAAGCTTGGTCATTGTGGTTGTTTTATCTTCTCCACTCTTAAGACCACGTTCTGCATCTGCACAGAGGCCCAGAATATGTTCAAGCTCGCCATCTGCAAATTGACGCGCCCATCGTGCATAATTTCTTACTTGCCAGTCCTGCTTGCCCAAAACTGGAGCAATTTCCCGTTCTGTACCACGCTTAACCATAGACCTGGCGCAAATAAGCTCTCTTACGCGTCCAGTCATAAGTGACAAATTTCCAATAGCTCCCGATTCATCCATCTGACTGTAAAGCTCCAAAGCCTTTTGAGCATTTCTCGCTGATAAACTGTCGAGAAAATCCCACGGCTTGACCTCAACCACTCGTGCAACATGAGTTTCTACAAATTGAACGTCAATTGCACCAGGACGACCCAACAGAGCTGCTAGAGATTTAATCTGAGAATCAAGCATGGTGGTATTATCGCCAACACGACTTACAAGCTCGTTGGCCACATTTGCTGGAATTTGTAGCCCATACTTTCTTCCAAGATCTCCTACATATTTAGGCAATTCACTTCTGGTCATTGCACCGCAATTAATAACTGCGAGCTTACCTAAAGCGTCAACTGCTTTGTAGAGCCTTGTTGTTTTTGCAAGCGTCTTTGCAGAAAGCATCAGCGTGGTAGTTGGATTGGGGTTCTTTAGATACTCAACAAGAGCCTCCGACACGGACTTAGGCAATTTACCTGCATCATCAATGACAACAATTCGTCTAGAATCACCCATAGGAAGTGTTTGAGCGGATGACAGTACAGATTCTGGAGTCAGCTCAGCGCTTACAGAAATCTCATCAAGGTTAAACGTAATAAAACTCTGGTTAAGACGGCTTTTAAGCTTGTCTATAGCCCTCGCGCGCTTCATCTCGTCAGGGCCAACAGCCAAATATGCAGCTAGTAGCTTAGCCTGCTCCGCCATCTTTTTCCTCCTCTAAATCTGTATCTACTTTAGCATGTTGCACACTTACCCTAGGTCCATGTTCTCCGGGAAATACGGTGACGTCTCCATAATCTTTTGTGCAATAAAACCTTGCGCCAACACCCTCTAAGATATCCACCGCTTCCTGTTTAGGATGACCATAACGATTATTCTTTCCAGCACTTGCAATTGCTACCTCGGGTTTTAGCGCACGAGCAGTTTCTGGATAAAGCGACTTTGCTGCACCATGATGTCCAACTTTTAAGAAATCTATATCGCCTACATCACCTGAATCCACCGTCTCTTTTGTCTGATCTCTTTCAGCGTCTCCCGTTAAAAGCGTAGTTAGTGTATTTTGTCCATCGTTATACGTCACATAGAGCTCAACTGACGCATTATTAGCCTCTTTAGCTCTGTATCCCCTATGTGGCCACACAACGCGAATATGAAAGCGACCAACATCAAATTCATCACCATATAAAACTTCATAGGAACTGCTGCCGGAAATCCTCTGAATAGCTCTCTGAAGCTCAGGTTTTTCTTGTTTTGTTATTCCTTCTCCAACTAATACCCGCCCTGCTTTCACCGAACCAACCATATACCTCACGCCACCAGCATGATCCTCATCAAGGTGTGTGAGCAAAATAGCATCAAGATACGAGATGTGTTGTCGCTCTAGAGCGTCATTAACCACATCTCCCACACTCGTGTCTACAAGCAGAGAATGCGCGCCGTCACTGAGCAATATGGCATCACCTTGGCCAATATCCATCACACAAATTCTTGTTGGCGAGAAAAACTTCCAGTAGATACTTAAACCCAAAATAAGCATAAACACCA
>CAJZGX010000078.1:0-6466 GCA_916048235.1 uncultured Atopobium sp. | reverse complement strand
GATGAAGTTTATGCATAGAGATGCATATCAGGTAGTGCGACCGCCTAGCTGCCTGCTATCTTGATTAAGAACATGTCGATTCTTCAGTAGAACAGAAGAAAGCTGCGCTATTTTGTGCGCCAGGCCTAAAAGCCAATGCTAACACGCTGCAGAATCATAATCACCCGCATATGAACTGCCTCCCATTTCTTGGACATAAGAAATGCGAGGCAGTTCATTTCTAGGGGCGTTTCTTTTTAAGGTATCTTTTGATTTGTGGCTCGCGGTTAAACGAGCCTTTAGGAAACTCTAAAAAATATATCCCTTTGCAACAGCCCAGTTCCAGATGCGGTCAGCCTGTACTTCACAGCGCTGCTTAAGTTCAGCAGTGTTAGAACCTGTGAAAGTAACTTGCTGAACAGAAAGAGGAAGGTTATCTGGCTTAGTAATAGTTAAAGTTGCGCTGTTCATAGCCATGCGAGCGGTCTTGTTTGTACCAAGGCGGACCTTAACAGTAAAGTAACCACGAGCAACAGGCCACTCGGTAACTTCTCCGCTATTGGCTGTTCCAGACCTGAATCCATTTGCATTAGCAATAATGCTATAGCCATTCATAAAGAAACCGGCTGCAATAAGTAGGCCACCAATGGCGCACAAAAGAATTCCTGCAAAAATAGTGCCCTCACCATTTAAATTAAAGAAATTCCAGAGGCCGCCAACAGCAAAAAACGCACCGGCTGCCCAACCAATAAGAGGGCTCGCAGCTCCCTGAGGTTTACCAAAATCAATTACATCGTAAGTAAGAGGAATTGGGGAGGTGTCGTTTTTATCGTAAAGATAAACGTTACCTGGAATTTCCTGTTTTTGAGCGGGTTTTTGTGATGCTTCTGGTGGAGTTGGAAGTGACATAAAGCCGTCCTCCTTTTAGCTGGTAGAACCGTTCAGGATATAAATAATTATCCTATTTGAGAGATTTATTGTAACATATTGGATAGTACGGTCTTAAATTTTTTAATTTTGCACCCCACCTATCGAAAGGATGCTTAATGAAAAGACGCCAACTAGCACTGACTTGTGCATTGGTCCTTGCACTTTCATCAGGTGTTGTATTTACTGCGTGTAACTTTAACTTTGGTTTACCATCACCTGAAGAGATTGCCGCTCAGAAGGAAGCAGAAGAGAAGAAAGCTGCTCTTGCTCCCTTTGTAGGTATTTGGGAAGCCAAGTCAATTGAGGATCAAAAAAATGGCACAGTCACTGAAGACATGTACAAAGATGTTAGAGATGTTTATCTAGCAATTTATGGTTATGACTTCTCTGACGATGGTACTGGTTTGTTTGTTCGCTTCGGCGCTCAGAAGCCCTTTACCTGGTCTGTTGATGCCGATGGAAAGCTTACTATCACCCTTGCAGGTAATGCCGGAAGCTATACAGCAAGCGTTGATTCCTCAGGTCAGATGACCGTTGAGGGCTCTGATGGTTCTAAAGCTATCCTTACTCAGGTAAGCAAGACCTCAGGTGATTATTCTCATATTAGGTATGAGCCCTTTAATCCATTAACAGGAACGGGCAACATTTCTAAAAACAAGTCATCGCATGAAACTAAACTACGCTTTACTATCACCACTGAGCTTGATCAGGTCATTGTTGATACCGATGAGCTCTATGTAAGGCTTATTGGCATCGCTTCCCTTAAAGACCTTAAGGGTTTTGAAGGCTATGTCTTTGAGGTTATTAATAGAACTCCTTATACAACCGGCTATCAATTTACTATTCAAGATCCAACCGATGGCTATTGGGCTTATGGATTTAACGTGTTAGAGCCAGGTGAGAGAGTCTATGAGTATGTTCTTAATAACCAACGTAGAGATAAGTCACTTTCTGAAGTCACAGATGTAAAAGGCACTCTTGAGTATGACCACTCTAGCAATGGCGCCCTTCATAATGACGAGAAAACCGTGACATTTGATTTGCCTACTGGGCAGAGCAAGTAACAGTTAAGAGTTAGTTCTATATCGCTGCACGTATGGAAGGAAGTTTAATGAAAAAGCGTCAAATGCTATTAGGATGTCTGCTTGCACTGGTGCTTTCTGTAAGTGCAGTGCTTAGTGCCTGTTCATCTGGGGATAACAGTCCCGCAGGAAACAAAAAGTCTGCTGGTCAGATCGTAGGTGTTTGGGAAGCTTATGACATCTTTGAACCCGGACTAGGAAACCTGAGGGAGGGAGCAGCCTACGACGATTATAAAGAACAGTTCCATGCAATTTATGCTTTTAGCTTTGCTGAGGATGGAACTGGCTTGTTTACTCGCTTTGGCATAATGAAGCCTTTTACCTGGACTGTTGATGCAGAAGGAAAGATTACCGTTACTCTTGAGGGTACTGCGGGTTATTTTACGGGACAGATTGACGCTGAGACTGGCAGGTTAAGGCTCAAGGGCACAGGCGACGATGAGACTGACGCCGAGCTTAAGCAGATTTCAACTACTGCTGGAGACTATGCAAGTGCTACCTATCAGCCATTTGACCAACTTACCAATAAAGGTACCGTACCAACCATGGTTAGGTATAACGATCTCAAGTTCAAGAATTTTGAAATAACTCGAGAGGTCAATAAAGTTCTTATCGATACAGATAAGCTGTATATGAGTCTGTACGCTATCGCTCAGGTACCGGGAAGCTCTCAAGAAGGTTACGTATTTGAGATTATCAACAAGTGTCCTGAGTCATTTTACGGAGAGTTCTCTCTTGGAGATCGAGTTGGTCCTCTGAATGCCTTTGGTCAAGCCTCCTTACAACCTGGCGAGAAGTTCTATTTGTTCGTTCCTAATGTCTCACAAACACCTGGATCTCTTGTGGCACTTTCCAATCCAAAAGCCACGGTTTCTATTGGTTACAATAACGGAACAACCTATACACCTGTTTCGGAAAGGGAGAAAGTACAGCTTGATCTAAACATCCCTCCTAAGTCTGAGTAACAAAAGAACGCTTATCTTCAGCGTGCTCACTACCACTGAAAGGACACTCGATGAAACAACATAAATTGCTGCCAGTTCTTGCGCTTGTCTTGGCGCTCTCTACTGGTGTTATGTTTACGGCTTGCACTCCTAACATTGGTGGACCCTCGGCTGAAGAAATTGCAGCTCAGAAGGAAGCAGAAGAGAAGAAAGCTGCTCTTGCTCCGTTTGTGGGCGTTTGGGAAGCAAAGTCTATTAGTGATCCAAAGAAGGGCGAGATTCCCGAGAGTGTCTATCCAACAGCAAGAGACACATTCCAAGCCATTTACGGCTATGACTTTTCCGACGACGGCACTGGACTATTCATCCGTTTCGGTGCTCAGAAGCCCTTTACCTGGAACGCTGATGCCGATGGCAAGATTACCATCACTCTTGCTGGCAACGCCGGAAGCTATACAGCAACCGTTGATTCCTCAGGCCAGATGACCATTGAAGGCTCTGACGGTTCCAAGGCAGTGCTTACCCAAGTAACTAAAACCTCAGGTGATTACTCTTCTCTTAAATATGCTCCATTTGATGCGCTTACGGGTAAGGGAACTATTGGAGGAAATTATTCCTCCCATGATGACTTCTACATGAATTTTAAGGTAGTTACCGAGGTCAACAGGGTTGTTGTTGATAATGACGACATGTACGTCAGATATGTTGGAATCGCCACAACACCAAGCGGTCAAACCGAAGGTTATGTTTTTGAGGTAATCAACAAGTCCGATAAGACGGCCTCATATGACTTTAGGGTGGATAATTCGGATTCCACTGTGTTTGGAACAGCTCTTAATGTTCTTGAGCCTGGTGAGAGATTCTATGAGTTTGTAGTTGATAGCTCCAAAGCAGATGTACCTCTGGCTAAGCTTTCTGAATCTCAGGGAACTTTTAAGTATTCCCATGTTGCAGATGGAAGCAGTCTTGAAGACGAGAAGACCGAGCAGTTTGATTTGACGATTTCACAGAATAAGTAATGCACTCAGACGATACCTAGATTGAGCAGAATGAACTTCGTTAAAAAAGTGTCACCAAGAAAGGACATTGTCAATCTAGAGAGCTTTGGTGTTGGAGGGACTTTCTTGAAACAGCGTAGACTACTTTTTATGCTTGTACTTACGCTTGTGCTTTCTACTAGCATTGTGTTTACGGCTTGCACTCCTAACATCGGAGGACCATCTCCTGAAGAGATTGCAGCTCAGAAGGAAGCAGAAGAGAAGAAGGCTGCACGTGCTCCGTTTGTGGGCGTTTGGGAAGCAAATTCTATTAGTGATCCTAGCCAGGGAGATATCCCCGAGAGTGTTTACCCAACGGCAGTAGAATCCATGAAGTCAATTTATGGTTATGACTTTGCTGATGACGGCACAGGCAATTTTATCCGTTTTGGCGCTCAGAAGCCTTTTACCTGGTCTGTTGATGCTAATGGAAAACTCACTATCACCCTTGCAGGTAATGCTGGAAGCTATACAGCAACCGTTGATTCCTCGGGTCAGATGACCATTGAGGGTTCTGACGGTTCCAAGGCAGTCCTGAAGCAAGTCACTAAAACCTCAGGTGATTATTCCAGCTTTAAGTACAAGCCTTTTGACGCAATGGCAGACAAGGGCACTATTGCGTATAACTTCTCTTCTACTAAGGGCGAATACAAGATGCGCTTTAAGCTGAAGACCGAGGTTGACAAGGTTCTTATCGATAATGACGATCTCTATGTCAGGTATGTTGGTATTGCTAAATCCCCAGATGGTTACTCTGAAGGCTATGTCTTTGAGATTATCAATAGATCTGAAAACTGGGTAAATTGCACCTTTAAGTTAGATAATTCTGAGAATTCCGTATGGGCTAACGATTCCAACTATCTTGAGAGCGGCGAGAGGGTCTTTGCATTTGTAATTAATAGTACAAATCAGAAAAAGCCTCTTGCTGATCAGACTGAGGTAAATGCAGTTGTTGAGTACTACCACATCAAAGGTGGTAAGAGCATGGAAGACACTAAGACAGAAAACGTTGACCTGATAATCTCTCAAAAAAAGTAAGTGTGCCGTTGATAATGAGACAAGTACGTACACATAAAACATTTACGTGTTGAACGTGGAATACAGAGACGTCACCTGTACAATGGGTGACGTCTATTCTTTTACTGATGGCTCTTTTAAACTCAAGAAAGAAGCGTGACCAAACATGAAGAAAGCCTTGATTTCGATTGATTACACCTATGATTTTGTAGCAGATGACGGAAAGCTGACAGCAGGTGCGCCAGCTCAGGCTATTTCAGACGCAATTTATGAGGCTACAAAGTGCGCTTTTGATCGCGGAGATTATATTTTCTTTGCCATTGATGCTCACGATCCAGAAGACAACTTCCATCCAGAGTCTAAGCTTTTCCCACCCCACAATATCATTGGCACAAGTGGTAGAGACCTGTTTGGCCCTCTGAATGATTTCTATCAGCAGCACAAAGACGATAGCCATGTCTTCTGGATGGACAAGCGTCACTACTCGTCCTTCTCGGGAACTGATCTTGATATTCGTCTGAGGGAGCGCGGCATTAACACGGTTATCCTGACTGGTGTTCTTACCGACATCTGCGTGCTGCACACAGCGGTTGACGCTTACAACCTGGGTTATCACATTGAGGTTGTTGAGCCAGCAGTTGCATCGCTGACGCCTGAGAATCATCAGTTTGCGCTTGCGCATTTCAAAAATACGCTTGGTGCAACATTGGTTGATGCAGAGCTTAATGAGATTGAGAACTCGTAATGACGCCAGAACAACGAGCAGTTAAATGGTTTGAGAAAGTGCCCGAGGCAGATGACCTTTCATTTGACCAGAGACTTGCTATTTGCAAAAAGACTGGAAATACCATGGCACTTGTCTTTGTTGTTCTATTTTCGCTTGAGTTGATACTTGCGTATGTGCTTACCGACGGCTCATTTGTATTCGCTATGACTGATATTTTAAACAGCATACTATCAAGACCTGGTAGAAGGGTTACGGCCCAGGGAGTGGCTGTCGCGGGTATTCTTGTGGTCGCGCCACTATTGGTCATTCCTGTAGCTGCTACGTTTCTTGCTCGTTCTATTGTCTTTAAGCAAGAAATTAAGAAGTGCTTAAGTAAATAAGCAACTAAGTAAATTAGCGGCTTCGTAAATTAGTTAAAGCGTTGATAAGACCCAAGGTTAAAAACTTGGGTCTTTTTTTCGAGGCTTTAGCCTGTTGAGCGCGTGTAACGCGCGAAACACAAAACTACCCGCTATTGAACTGCTTCCCATTTCTTATGTCCAAGAAATGGGAAGCAGTTCGCATGCGGGTGATTATGATTCTGTAGCGTGTTAGCGTCGGCTTTTAGGACTGGCCCACAAAATAGCGCAGCTTTGGTAGGTTCTGCCGAAGAATCGACATGTTCCTAATCAAGATAGCCAGGCAGCTAGGCAGTCGCACTGCCTGCTATGCATCTCTATGCATAAACTTCATCTAATATGCTTATAAATG